>NZ_JBPGXU010000158.1:0-5810 GCF_056755675.1 Luteibacter sp. KNZ12-1A
GCGCGAATTCGGGCGGATCCTGGTGGGCGCGCGCGATGCCGCCCAGGCCGGTGTCCTGCTCGAGCGTGTCGCGACGCCGCAGCGCCTGCCGAACGATTCCACCGCCTGGCTGGCGATGAGCGAGTTGGGCGAGAACCTGGGCCGCCACGACTACGCGAAAACCGTCGGTGACGCCGCGCTGACCCGTTTCCACGATGGCACCACCTATGCCTGGGCGGGACAGCAGAAGTTCCGGGCGGGCGACAAGGAAGGCGCGAAGAAACTGTTCGCCAAGGCCGTGGCGAAGGATCCGAAGAACCCCCGGCTGCGCCTCGCCTACGCCACCTTGCTGATCCAGGGCGGGGATGAGAAGGCCGCGACGAAACTCCTCGCCGGCGGTCCCCAGAACGGCGATACCTACGCCATGCGCATGACGCTGGCCGCGCGCGCCGGCGACAAGGTGGCGATCCGCCGCCTGTACGACGAGATCCGCAAGCAGCCGGACGATGTCCAGGCCGACAACGCCTTCACCCTCGGCCAACTGGCGGAACTGCTCGGCAAGCAGGAAGACGCGCTCGACTGGTACGCCGCCGTGGGCGACGACGATCCGCGCATCTTCGATGCCTCGGTGCGCAGCGCGGTGATCCTCCACCTGCAAGGAAAGGACGACGACGCCCACGAGATCGTGGCCGAATTGCAGACCACCTACGCCGATCGCCCCGAGCAACTGCGCAAGGCGTTCGCGGTGGATGGCGAGCTGTACATGGATGCGCGCCGCTTCGATGCCGCCGTGGATGCCTACGACAAGGCGCTCCGCGTGAAGCCCGACGACACCGAGATGCTCTACGGCCGCGGCCTGGCCTATGCCGAAGCGGGCCGGATCGACCAGGCCGTGGCCGATTTCCGCAAGGTGCTCGAACTGAAGCCCGGCGATATCGAGGCCAGCAACGCGCTGGGCTATACGCTGGCCGACAACGACCGCGATCTCGGCGAAGCGCAAAGCCTCATCCAGGCCGCCCGCGCTGCACGTCCGGACGATCCCTCGGTGGCCGATTCCTGGGGCTGGCTCAAGTTTCGCCAGGGTCAGCTCGACCAGGCGGAAAGCACCCTGCGCGGGGCCTGGTCCCAGCGCAAGGACGCCGACATCGGCGTGCACCTGGCCGAGGTGCTATGGAGTCGCGGCCAGCACGACGAAGCACGCAAGCTGCTGAACGAGGTGCGCCGCATCGATCCGAAGAACGCCACGCTGCAGAAGACCGAGCGGAAGCTCAATCCTTGATGGGTTTCCGCAAGCGTTCATCGCCGCTGAAGCGGCTCCCACAGGGACTCTCGCTCGGTAGTGAAGTCCTGTCGGAGCCGCTTCAGCGGCGATGAACGCGAAGCGCAGCCTCCACCCCGCCCGTGAGCTTTCCCCACCGATGACCCGGCTCCTACTCCTCGCGGCGATCGCCCTCCTGCTCGCCGCCTGCGCCACGACACGTCCGCAAGTCCACCAGGCCGGTGACGCCGTCACCCTCGGCATGCAGGAACAGCGCGAACGCAGTCTCGCCGACAGCGACCACTGGACTCTGCAAGGACGCCTTTCCGTCTCCGACGGCAAGGACTCCGGCTCTGGCGGGCTCACCTGGCGCCAGGACGGGGAGCACTATGAATTCACCGTGCGCGCACCCGTCACCGGGCGCAGCTTCCGCCTCACCGGTGGTCCGGAAGGGGCCGAGCTGGAAGGCCTGGACGGTGGCACGCGCCGCGGTCCCGACGCGGAATCGCTCATGGCCAGCGCCGTGGGCTGGCAGATCCCGATGACCGAACTCAAGCGCTGGGTGCTCGGCCTGCGTGCCGACAGCGGTCCCGCGGACATCGTCTTTGGGGCGGACCGCCTGCCGTCGCGCCTGGTGCAGGATGGCTGGACGGTCGATTACCGGCAGTGGGATGCCGCGAAGCAACCGCCGATGCCCGTGCGCGTGTTCGCCGAGAAGGCGCCGTACAAGGTGCGCCTGTCGATCGAGGACTGGTCCTTCGGCAGGTAGGGGCGAGCGGCTCGTGGGATGCGCGCGGGTACCGCATGATGTTGGCGCTTAAGCAGGTTACGAAATATCTCAAAAACTTGATGCCTGTGACCCGGGTCACGTTTTTTGCCCGTAGGAACATGCGAATGTTTTCGCACTCGGGGGAGTAAAGCAGAGCAGGGAGGCCATGGAGCTTTTCCGGCAAGAAGCGCTGAAGGCACGGGCCGTGCCGACATTGGGGACCATCCACGTTGCCAGTCCACCCGGCCATGCCGTTTGGGTCGGCTTGAGCGTGGCGATCGGCCTGGCCGTCGCGGGATGGATGGCTTTCGGACACTACACCCGCCGTATCCACGCCACGGGAATCCTGGTTCCCGCTGCTGGTCTGGTCGAGGTTAACGCTCGTCTCGCGGGCACGCTCTCGGAACTCCCCGTGGCGGAAGGTACCCGGGTTCGGCGGGGCGATGTCCTAGGCACTATCGTGGCCGAGCGCATGAGCGCGGGTGGGGAACAGGTGGCGGCGCTGATTTCCGCTGGTGTCCGGCGACAACAGCAAGAACTGCGCACCGCGATCCGCAATGGCGACCTCGTCGACGGGCAAACCCTCGCCGACCTTCGGCACAGCCTGATCATCGCCACGAGCCAGCGCCAGCAGGTGGATGAGCAACTTGCACTGGCCCAGCGGCAAGTGCTGGCGAGTCAGGAACTGCTCGACAAGATCGAGCCACTGCGGTCCAAAGGCTATGTATCGGCCTTTCAGGTCCAGCAGCAACAAGCCCAGGCCATCGACGCCCAGAATCAACTGAAGGTGCTGACCCGCCAACGGTCGGACATCGAGCAGCAGATCGGAAACCTGCGTACGCAGATCGAACAGCATCCGCTGAAAGCGGAAGCGCGCCGGGGAGAGTTGGAGCGGCAGCTGGCACAAGCCGGTCAGATGTTGCTTGAGAACGAAGCCGGGCGGGCGATGAAGGTGGTGGCCCCTACCGATGGCATCGTGACGTCGGTGCTCGTCAAGCCCGCCCAGTCGGTCCAGATGGGCCAGTCGATGATGGCTATCGTGCCGGAGCAGGGGGCTCTTCAAGCGCAGATGTTGGTGCCTAGCGACATCGTCGGGTTCGTGCGCAACGGCGCCTCGGTCGCGCTCCACTACAAGGCTTTTCCGTATCAGAAGTTCGGGGTCGAGCATGGAGCGGTGGCGCAGGTCTCGCGGAGCGCATTGACACCCATCGAAGTCGGGGTGCTTCGGGGTGGCGCGCCCGTCGAGGAACCGATGTATCGCGTCGACGTCGACCTGCGTGCGCAAAGCATTCAGGCCTATGGACGCACCGAGCCTCTGCGCCCTGGCATGGCCGTGGAAGCCGACATCCTGTTGGAAAGGCGCCGCGTCATAGAGTGGGTCTTCGAGCCCCTCTACGGTCTGGCCCGCCGGTTCGATTCGCCGGAGCCCGCGCCATGAGTGTCTTTTCGGATCGCCTTCATTTCGGGGCGTCGGCCCGTCTGCCCGTCCTTCGCCAGTCGGAGGTCGCCGAGTGCGGCATGGTGTGCCTGGCCATGGTGGCGGCCTACCACGGTCAGCACCACAGCCTGCCAGCGTTGCGTCAGCGCTTCGCGCTTTCTGTCAAGGGTACAGACCTGGCGCAGCTGATGGAGATGGCGCACGCGCTGGGGTTTGCCGCACGTCCGGTACGCCTGGAGGTGGACGAACTTGCTGCATTGAGCACCCCGTGTGTCCTCCACTGGGACATGGACCATTTCGTGGTGCTCAAGGAGGTTCGCGGGCAGCGCGTCACCGTCCATGATCCGGCCGTCGGGCCGCGGACGATGAACCTGCGCGATGTGGGGGCACATTTCACAGGCGTGGCATTGGAACTCAGCCGCGGGGCGACCTTTGCACGGCAGGCCAAGCCGCCGCCGGTGTCGTTGCGGACGCTGGCGGGATCGATTCGGGGCCTCTGGAAAGGGCTGGGCCAGGTCATGGCGCTGGCACTGGTGCTGGAACTGTTCGCCCTCCTCGCCCCGCAATACCTTCAGATCATCGTGGACCAGGTGCTCGCTGACGACGATCGCGACCTGCTGGCATTCCTCGGCTACAGCTTCGCGGGATTGCTCGTGGTCCAGACTTTGGTGTCGGGCCTGCGCTCGTGGATCGTCGTGTGGTTGAGCGCGTCCTTCAACCTGGCATGGTCCGGGAATGTCTTCCAGCATCTGCTCAAGTTGCCCCAGGACTATTTTCTCAAACGTCATCTGGGCGACATCGTCTCCCGCTTCGGCGCGGTCTCCGTTATCCAGCAGACCTTGACCACACGATTCATCGAGGTATTGATCGACGGATTGATGGCCACGCTCACCTTGGTGCTGTTGTTCATCTATAGCGTGTCCCTGGCCTCGATCGCGTTGGCCAGCGTGATCGTTTACACAGTGCTGCGCCTGGCCTACTTCCGTGCCTTCCAGGAGGCCAACCTCAATCTCATCATGGTGAATGCAAAGCAGCAATCCACCTTGATGGAATCCATTCGTGGCTCACAAGCGGTGCGCCTTCAGAATGGCGTGGCTCGCCAGACCGGACGTTTCTTAAACGCCACCGCCGATGCGCTGAATACCTCCGTCGCGGTTCAGAGGCTGACCCTGATTTTTCGTGGACTCGGCAGCTTTTCCTCCGGAGCCCAGCGTATCGCCATTCTTTGGCTCGGCGCGTCGTTGACTCTCCGAGGGCAAATGAGTGCGGGCATGCTGATGGCCTTCGTGGCCTACGCTGACCAGTTCACGGCGCGGGCATCCAGCCTGATCGACTATGGCATCGAGCTTCGGATGCTCCGGCTTCAGGCCGAACGCCTGGCCGACATCGTCCTCACGCCACAGGAGGCCCATGTCGAAGGCACGCACTCGCATCCACCGCTGGATCCGTCGCTGGCTTTCCGCAACGTGGCGTTTCGATACGCCGCTGGTGAGCCATGGGTGCTCGAGCAGTGCACCTTCGATGTACATCCTGGTGAATGCGTGGCTATTGTCGGCGTGTCCGGCGCCGGCAAGAGCACATTGTTGCGCTTGTTGATGGGCTTGCTGGATCCCGTTGCGGGGGAGATCCAGTTGGGCGGCATGGACCTGCGCAAAGTCGGCAAATCCCGGTATCGGTCGATGGCCCGAAGCGTCATGCAGGACGACCAGCTCTTTGCAGGCTCCATCGGGGAAAACATCGCCTTCTTCGCCGATGACGCGACGCCAGAGCGTATCGAACGCGCCGCGAGGCTGGCCCAACTCCACGATGACATCGTCGCAATGCCGATGGGGTACCACACGCTGGTCGGCGACATGGGATCGTCCCTCTCAGGCGGTCAGCAGCAACGCGTGCTGCTGGCCCGTGCCCTCTATGCGGAACCACAGATTCTCGTCCTCGACGAGGCGACCAGTCATCTCGATGTGGCGCGCGAACAAGCGATCGCGGCCATGCTCTCGGAACTGAAAATCACACGCGTCGTCGTGGCCCATCGCACGGAAACCGTTGCCGCGGCGGATCGGGTCTTGGTGCTATCGAACGGACAGGTCACGGAGGCCAGGCGACAGCGGCCCACGCCATCGGGCGGGGCCTTTCAACCAACTGATATGGAGCGAAACAATGCGGGAACTACAGTTGCGTGAATTGGCCGCTGTGTGCGGCGGACGGCGGATGCAGCGTCTCGAGGATGGGATGCGACCCATGGAGATCGATCCGGGCAACGATGGCGGTGCCGTCGATCTTCCGCCCATTATCGTGACGGCGCCTTCGGGCGGCGGTTGGGGCTTTCCAGGTGGAGGCGGAAGCGGGGGCGGTGGCGGTGGTGGGAC
>NZ_JBPGXU010000159.1:0-5701 GCF_056755675.1 Luteibacter sp. KNZ12-1A
CCTGTTGTCGCCACGGCGCGCAGGCGGTGCTGTTCGCTTTCCAGCGCCAGGGTGAAGAAGCCCGTCCCTTCCCGACCCTGCGCCTGCGGGGGCTCGACGCGCAGGCGCGCTATCGCTTCCGCGTCGTGCACGGCAAGGTCGCCCCCGGTACGCCGGACGTGGCCAGTGGCGCGTACTGGATGCGGCGCGGCATCGACCTCGTGATGAAGGGCGACCTGCAGGCCGCCGGCATGGTGTTCGAGCGCGAAAGCACAGCTTCCCACCAAGGAGTCACGCGATGAATGGTCCGGTTCCTGCATTTTCCCGTCTGGCGCTCGTGTGCGGACTGATGACACTCGCCGGGGCGGCCTCGGCGCAGGTCAATGGCGTGGGGCAAAGGCCTTACCTCGGATGGAGCAGTTTCAGCCAGCAGACCATCGACCCGGCATTCCTCACCCAGGCCAACATGGTCGCGCAATCGGATGCGCTGGCCGCGTCCGGTTTGCAGGCGCACGGGTACACCTACATCAACCTGGATTCCGGTTGGCAGGGTGGGTTCGATACGAACGGCCGTCCCGTCCCTGATCCGCGGACCTTCCCCGACATCAAGGCATTGATCGACCACATCCACGGTCATGGACAAAAGGCGGGCATCTACTGGATTCCCGGCGTGGAAGAGCCGGCGGTACAGGCCAACTCGCCGATCCTCGGCACGCCGTACCACATCCAGGACATCCTGGCGTTGCCGCATCGTGCCGGTAACGCGTTCGGCGCGCCGGGCGAATCGCCATACCACTACAAGATCGATTTCAGCAAACCCGGCGCGCAGGAATACATCGATTCGGTGGTGGCGCTTTTCGCCTCGTGGGGCGTGGATTTCATCAAGCTCGATGGTGTCACGCCGGGTTCCTATAGCGACGACCTGAGCATCGACAACCGCGACGATGTCGCGGCGTGGTCGAAGGCGATCTCACGCAGCGGCCGCCCGATCTGGCTTACCGTCTCCTGGGCGGTGGACAAGGATTACCAGGACGTGTGGCAGGCCTATTCCAATGCGCGCCGCATCGACGACGACGTGGAATGCGAAAGCCGCTGCGCCACGCTCACCAATTGGCCTCGCATCGAGAAACGTTTTCGCGACCTGCCGGGATGGCAGGATGTGGCTGGTCCGTCGAAAGGCTGGAACGACCTCGATTCACTCGACATCGGCGACGGTGACGAGGATGGGTTGACGGTGGACGAGAAACGCTCGGCCGTCACCCTCTGGGCGATGGCGAACGCACCGCTGTACCTGGGCGGCGACCTCACGAAGCTCGATGAAACCGGCAAGCGATTGGCGGGCAACGACGAGGTCATCGCGGTGAACCAGTCCGGCAAGCCCGCCATGCAAGTCATCGGTGGCGACTTGCCCGTGTGGGTGAGCGACCTCGGCGGCGGCCGCTACCATGTCGCCTTGTTCAACATGAATGCGACGCGCGCGGTCGTCGAACTGCCTTGGCGCGTGTTGGGGCTGGCCGGGACCCGGCGCGTGCGCGATCTCTGGCGTCACCAGGAGCAAGGGCCGTCCTCGGGCAGCTACCGTGTTGAACTGCCCGGGCACGGCACGCAACTGCTGCTGGTCGAAGCGTCGCCTGGCCATGTGTCACCAGGCCCGTCCGCGGATTACGAGGCCGAGGCGGCCACGCTCGCCGGTACGGCGGCGCCGGCTGCTTGCGCCGGTTGCTCGGGCGGTGTGAAGGTCGGCGGCCTGGGACTCGGTGCAGGCAACACGGTCAGCTTCGATCGTGTCTATGCGCCGCGGGACGGCGCCTATCTCATGCGGATCGACTCGCTCACGCTCGGCCTTCGCTCGTATCTGTACCAGGTCAACGATGGGCCGTTCCAGACCTTCAATTCGGGCGGTGGAAGCTTCCAACTGCCGTCGCAAAGCACGTTGCCGGTATGCTTGCGCAAGGGATTCAACCGCATTCGTTTCGGTAATGCGGCCAGCTATCCACCCGACCTGGATCGCATCGTCGTCGGCGGAACCGGCGACGCCGCGCTTCCCGCATCGTCCACCTACGAGGCGGAGGCCGCGATCCTTGGCGGTACCGTGACCGCGGGTTTCAGCAATTACTTCTCGGGGCTGGCGAAGGCGGGCAACATCGGTGTCGGATCCGCGAACTCCGTGACCTTCCCGGCCGTGACGGTGCCCACGTCGGGCAGTTACCAGCTGGAGATCGACTACGCTACCAAGGGACCGCGCACGCTCTACCTGGTCATCAACGGGCAGGCCCCGATCAGGCTGGACCTCGACGGCAGCAGTTTCGACGATCCCGTGGCCAAGGTGCTCGATGTGTCGCTCAAGGCCGGGGCCAATACGATCGCGCTCGGCAACGCCGACGCACCGGCGCCGGACCTGGATCGCATCGTCGTGGCGCCCCGGGTCTTGCCGGCATGGCTGGGGGCTTCCGCGACTACGTGTCAGCGGTAGGTGGGTGGTCGGTCAAGCTGGCCGGCCACGCGGGAAGCATGCAATGGCACCGTTCGGCGAACAGGACCGCCGGACGCGACCATTCCGAGGCGTCCGAGATCCGCTGCAGCAGGGTGCAAGCCTCCGCGATGTCGACATAGTCGGCATCGCGCATCGCCCTGAGCCGACGGTGCGCCCGCCAGAGAAGGGTGATCGACTCGGCTACGCCTCGATACGGCGCGATATCCTCGAGATAACGGCAGGTGTGCCTCAGGTCGGCCATTCGCATGTCGCCGGCCGATCGTGGCATGCGCTCGTTCCATTCCGCCTCGGCGGCGTAGAGGATATCGAGCGCGTAGCCCAGCTCCGTGCATGCCTCGTCGACCGCATGCGCGGTGACCTGGCAAGGTCCGGGCAGCGATCGACGGGGGGCGAAGCTCATGCACTTACCTGTTACTGTTAGGGCTGTTTCCCCGTCCGGCGTTTGGCCGGCTCGCGCGGTGTCTCGGGAAGCTTGCCGCGACGCTCATGGGAATAGACGTAAGAGACGAACGCTGCCGACGAACGGTCGGTGGGCGCGCCGTTTGGAAAACGCGCCGGTGGCTTCTGCGTGGGCATGACTTGTCCGGTTGGGTGATTAGGCCCCTCGTAAGAGGGAGGGTGTCCCACCATGCGCCTTGGATTGTTATGCGCATGTAAGGAGGATCGCCGGGCGGCCCCCCTTTTCGTCACGCGGGGGTAACGGGCGAGGTGTCAATGGTGGCCTTTAGCGGGGAACGGCAATGGAAATGATGAAACGCGGCGCGCGGCCTGCCGATGCCACGAAAATCGACCTCGAGTCGAGGACCGAGGTCAACTGGTGGGTGCGTTCGCTAGGGGTGTCGGAACAGTCGCTCCGCGATGCGGTGAAGCGCGTCGGCCAGGTGCCGGGCGACGTACGCGCCGAACTCCGGCGCCGCCGATGATGGACATCTCGGATCGGCCACTGCGCATCTTCGTGTTCTTCCCGCCCATCAACGAAAGGACGTGGACCGTGCTGTTGCCGGGAGCGCACAAGCACCTGTTCCGCACGGAGGGGCTGGCCGTGGAATTCGCCCTCAACCAGGCCGCCGCCATGAAGGGACGGGGCAGGGCGGTGGAGGTGCTGAAGGAGCGCATCTCGGGAAGCTGGATCCCCGTGCACTTCTGACCGGGCGCTTCGCCGGGTTCAACGCGATGCGGGCGATTTCGATGGTGCGCCCGGTTTTCCCGCGCAAGCGGCACGGGTAAGCGCACGATCCGGCTCTCCGTCATTCGGCCGCGCAAGGCGGGCCATGCAGGTTTCGAAGGTTTCCGGCTGCGGACGCGTGGCGAAATAGGCGGTGCCCACGGCGATCGCCAGCGCGATGGCGATCCAGGGAAGGCTGTCGTTGAGTGTCTTCGGCATGGCGGTAACGGCGTTTACCAGGCCATTATAGATCGGCCTGCCACCTTCGGTGCCGTACATGCGACCCGAGCCCCTTCTTCATTCGCCGGTGTCGATGCCGGCGACCTGGGGATGCCCCGCGCTAGGGGAAAGGCTACTTCCTCTGGTGATTATCCTCGCCGGTGTCATCCACCGGATCGCCCGAGGAATCCGTGCGTGGCTGTTCGGTAGGGCCCCGCCGGTCTTTCGGCGGCTGGTCCTGTCCCGGTTGTTGCGGCGGGCGATTTTTCTCATTGGCCATGAGCGTCTCCTTCGTCGGGAGGCTCGACGTTGGCGCCTTCGTGCTGACGGATACGTGTGAACGATGTGAGCAACGCGTCAGTGCCCTCCGCGGGCCTTGCGCCTGGGCCTAGCGGCCACGGCAGGGGGGTGCCATGAGGCCGGCGCGGGTCGACGCGTGCGAACGGCTTGCCTGCTCGGTCAACAAAGGTGTCACGATCGCCATCCATCCTTCGGCGAAGGAACGGACATTTCGCGGACGCCGCTCCGGCGTGTAACGAGACATGGCTTCCGCCAGCGCGGCCACCAGTGCGGCGGGTTCCGGATGGGTCGAGATAGCCGCTTCCAGGGCGGATTCCAGGGCTGCGAGTTTTCCGAGGAGGTAAGTCCGGTCTTCCATGAATAAAGATGTCCTTGCTGGGTCCTTGGATGGACGGAGTGCCTCGTCTGTGGCCTCCGCGATTCCGTATGTGGCACACCTTCCGGTGTCGTCGGGCAGCGCTGCCGAAATCGTGCTGAGGCTTTCGCCTACAAGCAGCTGCGCCTGACGATGACACGATCATCAGGCCATGTCACCTCACATGCCAAGGCGGATACCGCTACAGGCGGCGGAGCGGCGGCCGGATGATACCTGCACGCTGGTTGTCTCGCCTGCACATCTGGCATTGTATGCATTCGCAGGCGCGCGCGGCCGATACGCGCGCACAGAAGTACAGTCGGCCCAGGGAGGGCACTACATGATTAACGTTGTTTTGGTCGACGACCACGAGTTGGTCAGGACCGGTTTCCGGATGATCCTGCAGCAGCAGGCCGATCTCCGGATCAGGGGAGAAGCGGGTTCGGCCGAGGAAGGCCTGCGCCTCATCCGCTCCCAATCACCAGATATCGCGCTCGTCGATGTCCACATGCCAGGCATGAGCGGCGTGGAACTGACCGAGCGCGTGATCCGCGCGAAGCTGCGCACGAATATCGTCATCCTCACCGTGGTCGATGACGCGCGTTTCCCCAAGCGTCTGCTGGACGCCGGGGCCCTCGGTTATCTCACCAAGGGCTGCTCGTCCGAGGAATTGCTCAGTGCCGTGCGCCAGGTCGCCTCGGGTCGGCGCTACCTCGCCCCCACGGTCGCCCAGCAGTTGGCACTCGCCACGCTCGATGGCTCGGATTCGCCGTTCGACACGCTATCGACGCGCGAGATGGAGGTGTCGATGATGCTCGTTCGCGGAATGCCGCTGACCTCGATCGGGGAAAGGCTCAACCTGAGTCCGAAAACCGTCTCGACCTACAAGCAGCGTCTCATGGAGAAGTTGCACGTCGAACATGTCGTCGGCCTGGCGCACTTGATGACGGTGCACGGCTTGCTGGACACGCACAATCACCAGGTGGGCAGCTGACGTTGTTCATGGCGTGACGCAAAAAAAATGCCGGGCAATGCCCGGCGTTTTTTTTATTCTTTCACTGTCAGCCGTGGGAACTGTCGTCCTGTGGTTCCTGGCGCGGCCGGGTCAGCAGGTCGCCCTGTGCAGGCGGCGTCCAGGCAGGCGTGGGTGTCGGGGCGGGAGGCGTATGCCTGTCTCTTATACACATCT
>NZ_JBPGXU010000160.1:0-5736 GCF_056755675.1 Luteibacter sp. KNZ12-1A
GGGTCGGCTCCCGCCAGATCCGCCAGCTTGGTGGGAGCCGACCCTGTCGGCGATGGGCATGCCGAAACATGGACATCCGCGCGGCCGCCCGCAACAATCGCGGGATGACCGTCGCCACCGAACCCCCGATCCTGCTCGAAGCCCGCGCGCTCGGCTTCCTGCGCCAGGACGAACCGGTGTTCGGACCGTTGGATTTCAAGCTGCACGCGGGCGAGATCGCCCTCGTCGAAGGCGACAACGGCAGCGGCAAGACCACCCTCATGCGCGTGCTCACGGGCATGCTGCGGACCGGCGAAGGCGAGGTCCGTGTCGACGGTGCCACCTTCTCGCTCGACACCATGGCAGGCTTGGTCGTGTTCCTGGGCCATCACCTCGGTCTCAAGTTCGACCTTTCGCCACGCGAGAACCTCGCCGTGAGCGCCGGCCTTTACGGCCTGCGCGAGGGCATGGACGCGGGCGCCGCGCTGGCCGAGGTCGGCCTGGCCGGTTTCGAGGACGAGCCCGTGCGGCGGCTCTCGGCGGGCCAGAAGAAACGCGCCGCGCTGGCCCGGCTCCTGCTCGTGCCCGCACGCATCTGGCTGCTCGACGAGCCGTATGCGAACCTCGACCGCGAAGGCATCGCCCTGGTCAATCGCCTGCTCGAACGCCACACCGCACGCGGCGGCGCGGCCCTGGTCACCAGCCACGGCGCGGTCAGCTTCGCCGGCGGCGAGCCCCGACGTATCCGGCTGCACGCGTGAGGCCCGGCAGCACGCCTACCGCCTGCGCCGCGCTGCTGCGACGCGACCTCACCCTGGCCTGGCGCCGCCGCGGCGATATCGCCCTGCCCGTGCTGTACGCCGTCATCGTGGCCACCCTGTTCCCCTTCGCGCTGGGCCCCGATCCGGCGCTGCTGTCGCGGATCGCCGGTGGCGTGGTGTTCGTCACCGTGCTGCTCGCCATCCTGCTCTCGCTCGACCAGCTCTTCCGCGCCGACATCGAGGACGGCTCGATGGAGCAGCTGATGCTCGCGCCGCAGCCGCTCGCCCTGCTGGTGGCCATGAAGATCCTCGCCCACTGGATCACTTCCGCACTGCCCCTGATCGTGGTGGCGCCGCTGCTGGCGGGCATGCTCAGGCTGCCGCCGGGGGCCATGCCCGTGCTCATCGCCGCGTTGTCGCTCGCCACGCCGCTGCTGAGCCTCATGGGCGCGGTGCTGGTCGCCCTGACGGCGGGAACGAGGCGCTCTGGTATGCTTCTGGCGCTCATGTTGCTGCCGTTGTGCGTGCCGGTCGTGATCTTCGCCGCCGGAGCCGTGGCCGCCGCGCAGGAAGGGCTGCCCTGGATCGCGCCGATCGCCTGGCTGGGAGCCGGGCTCGCCCTGGCGCTCGTCCTCGCACCGCTGGCCTGCGCCGCCGCACTACGCATCGCCATGGACACATGAACGCACGCAACCACACGGTCCCATCGGGGGACTCACGGTGCTTGAACGAACCTGCGACGAGGATCGATGGCTAACTGGGTTCCGCTCTGGCTTCACCGCCTCGGCTCGCCGCCGGTGTTCTACCGCTTCGCCGGTGCCGTGCGCCCATGGGCGCTCGGCCTCGCGCTCGTGCTGGGCGCGGTCGCGCTGTACGGTGGCCTGTTCATCGCGCCGGCGGACTACCAGCAAGGCGACGCCTACCGCATCATCTTCATCCACGTGCCCAGCGCGTGGATGAGCCTGTTCATCTACGGGGCGATGGCCGTGGCCGCCTTCATCGGCCTGGTCTGGCGGATCAAGATCGCCGAAACCGTGGCGATGGAATCCGCTCCCATCGGTGCCGCCTTCACCTTCATCACCCTCGTCACCGGTTCGCTCTGGGGCAAGCCGATGTGGGGTACGTGGTGGTCCTGGGATGCGCGCCTCACCTCCGAACTGGTGCTGCTCTTCATCTATCTCGGCGTGATCGGCCTGTATCACTCGTTCGAGGACCGTCGCCAGGGTGCCCGCGCGGCGTCCTTCCTCGTGCTGGTAGGCGCGGTCAACGTGCCCATCGTGCACTTCTCGGTGAACTGGTGGAACACGCTGCACCAGGGGTCGACGGTGCGCCTGCTCGGCCCGTCGCACATCGAGGCGAGCATGCTCTGGCCGCTGTTGACCATGATGGCCGCCACCAAGCTCTATTACATCGCCAGCCTGTTCGCCCGCGTGCGCGCCGACCTCGTCGCCTCCGAAGGTGGCAAGGGCTGGGTGCGCGACCTGCTGGCCGGCCGCGCGGGAAACGATCCCGCATGAGCCAGGCCTTCGCCATGGGCGTCTACGGCTTCTATGTCTGGTCCGCCGTCGCCGTCTTCTTCATCGTCCTCTTGATCGACACGCTGGCCCCGTTGGCCCGGCGCCGCCGCAACCTGCGCGAACTCCGCGCACGGCTCGCGCGCCAGGAAAACCGCCGCCGGCCGGGAAACCCTCCAAGCAATGAACCCGACGCGTAAACGCCGCCTCGCCATCGTGATCTCGGTCGTCGCCGCCGCCGCCGTGGCGATAGGCCTGACCGTGTTCGCCCTGCAGCGGAACATGAACTACCTGTTCACTCCGAGCCAGGTACAGGAAGGACAGGCCACGCAGTACGCCACCTTTCGCCTCGGCGGCATGGTGAAATCCGGCTCCATCCAGCGTGCCGCCGACACCTTGAAGGTGAGCTTCATCGTCGTCGACGACGGTGGCGCGATGCCCGTGGAATACACCGGCATCCTGCCGGACCTGTTCCGCGACAACCAGTCCGTGATCGCCACCGGGCGCATGGACAGCGGCCGCTTCATCGCCAGCGAAGTACTCGCCAAGCACGACGAGAACTACATGCCGAAGGAACTCAAGGACGCCATGGCCAAGGCGCACGAGAACCGCAAGATCGACGACAAGAAGGACATGCCGCGGTGATCCCCGAACTCGGCCAGTTCGCGCTCGCGCTCGCGCTGCTGCTCGCCCTCGTGCAGGGCGTGTTGCCGATCCTCGGCGCATGGCGCGGCAACGCCGCCCTGATCGCCGTGGCGCGTCCGGCTGCCGCCGGCCAGGGGGTCTTCGTATTCGCCGCCATGGCGATCCTCATCCACGCCTTCCTGCACTACGACTTCTCGGTGGCCTACGTCGCCGACAACTCGAACCTCGCCCTGCCCTGGTACTACCGCATCACCGCGGTATGGGGCGCGCACGAGGGGTCGATGTTGCTGTGGGTCTTCATCCTCAACATCTGGTCGGTCGCGCTGGCTGCTTTCAGCCGGCACCTGCCGCCGGCGTTCGTCGCGCGCGTGCTCGGCGTGCTGGGCCTGATCGGCGTCGGCTTCCTCGCCTTCATCCTGTTCACCTCCAATCCCTTCGTGCGCGAGCTGCCGATGCCCGCGGATGGCGGCGACCTGAATCCCGTCCTGCAGGACCCGGGCATGACCTTCCACCCGCCCGTGCTGTACATGGGTTACGTGGGCTTCTCGGTCGCCTTCGCCTTCTCGATCGCCGCCCTGCTCGGCGGCGGCATGGAACAGGCCTGGGTGCGCTGGGCACGGCCATGGACGAACGTCGCCTGGGCCTTCCTGACCCTCGGCATCGTCGCCGGCAGCTGGTGGGCCTATGCGGAACTGGGCTGGGGCGGCTGGTGGTTCTGGGATCCTGTGGAAAACGCGTCGTTCATGCCCTGGCTGGTCGGCGTCGCGTTGATCCATGCGCAGGCGGTGACGGAAAAACGAGGTTCGCTCCCGGCGTGGACGGTGCTGCTTTCCCTGTTCGCCTTCTCGCTGTCGTTGCTGGGCACCTTCCTCGTCCGTTCCGGCGTGCTCACCTCGGTGCACGCGTTCGCCTCCGATCCGCGCCGCGGCCTGTACATCCTGGGTTTTCTCATCGTCGTGATCGGCGGATCGCTGCTGCTGTACGCGATCCGTGCGCCCAAGGTCGCCACGGGCAAGCCCTTCGCGCCGCTGTCGCGCGAAACCGGGGTCATGGTCGCCAACCTGTTGTTCACCACGGCGGCGGCGATGGTCTTGCTCGGCACGCTGTTCCCGTTGATCGGCGATGCCTTGAACCTCGGGCGCATCTCGGTCGGACCGCCGTACTTCGGCTTCCTGTTCGTGATGCTGATGGCGCCCGCGGTGCTCCTGCTGCCGTTCGGCCCGTATCTCCGCTGGGGACGCGCCGAAGGGCGGCAACTCACGGCGATGGCCTTGCGTGCCGGCGTCGCCGCGCTGATCTGCGCGGTCGCCGCCGCCTTCTTCGCGCAAGGCCATCTCCGCGCGATCGCCGGCGTGGCCGGTGCGGTGTGGGTCGGCGCGGGCACGCTGTCCTACATCGTCAAGCGTTGGCGCGAGATGCCGCGCGGCCGCCGCTATCCCGCCGAGATGGCCGGCATGCTGGTCGCGCATGCCGGCGTGGCGATCTTCGTGATCGGCGTGATGCTTTCCGAGTCGCTCAGCGTGGAGCGCGACGTGCGCCTCGCGCCCGGACAATCCGAGTCCATCGGTGGCTACGACTTCCGTTTCGACGGCGTCGAGGAGACCGAGGGTCCGAACTGGCGCGCGGACGAAGGCGTCGTCACGATCCTCCGCGACGGCGCCACCGTGGGCACGATGCATCCGCAGAAACGCACCTATTCGCGCGGCCAGGTGCAAACCGAATCGGCCATCGATGCCGGCCTGTTCCGCGACATCTACGTGGCCCTGGGTGAACCGATGGACGCGAACGACGTGCAAGGCGCATGGGCCTTGCGCCTGTATCACAAGCCCTTCGTCCGCTGGATATGGCTCGGCGGCCTGTTCATGATGGCGGGCGGTTTTCTCGCCGCGTGCGAACGCCGCTTCCGGGCGAAGAAGATCGCCGCCGAGGGCACGCTCGAACCGAAGGCGACGCCGGCATGAGCCGCCTGCTTCCCCTGATCGGCTTTCTGCTGCTGGTGGGCCTGTTCGGCTTCGGCATCTGGTGGAACACACAGCACGACCAGCGCGAGATCGCCTCGCCGCTGATCGACAAGCCCGCGCCCGCGTTCGCGCTGCCGGTGCTCGGCGAACCGTCGCGCACCGTGGACAAGGCGTCCCTGCTCGGCAAGCCCTATTTCCTCAACGTGTTCGCCAGCTGGTGCATCGAGTGCGTGCACGAACACCCGATGCTGATGACCGACATGAAGC
Source organism: Luteibacter sp. KNZ12-1A (assembly GCF_056755675.1). Lineage (NCBI taxonomy): Bacteria > Pseudomonadati > Pseudomonadota > Gammaproteobacteria > Lysobacterales > Rhodanobacteraceae > Luteibacter > Luteibacter sp. KNZ12-1A. Next base: position 5,128 of record NZ_JBPGXU010000160.1, read on the forward strand.
GGCTCGGCCTGCCCATCGTCGGCTTCAACTACAAGGACGAACCGGAAGCCGCCACGGCGTGGCTCGCCGAGCATGGCAACCCCTTCGATGTGATCGTGGCCGACCGCGACGGACGCGCCGGCATCGACTTCGGCGTATACGCGGCGCCGGAAACCTTCCTGATCGATGCGAAGGGCGTGATCCGCTACAAGCGCATCGGCCCGATCACCCCCGAGGTGATCGAGAAGGAAATCCGCCCCGCCCTCGGCGCGCTGGCGAAGGAAGCGCCGTGATCCGCCGCGTCCTCCTCTGGCTGGCGCTGTGCCTGTCGCCCGCGATGGTTTGCGCGCAAGCCATCCAGCCCCTGCCGTTCCACGACCGCGCGGAAGAGGTGCGTTTCCAGAAACTGACCTCCGAGCTGCGCTGCCCGATGTGCCAGAACGAAACACTGGCCGACTCCAACGCGCCGATCGCGCACGACTTGCGCCGGCAAGTGTTCGAGATGATCCAGGCGGGCAAGAGCGACGACGAGATCAAGACCTACCTCGTCGACCGTTACTCGCAGTTCGTGCTGTACAAGCCGCCCGTCGAGCCGTCCACCTGGCTGCTCTGGTTCGGCCCGCTCGCCCT
>NZ_JBPGXU010000161.1:0-5409 GCF_056755675.1 Luteibacter sp. KNZ12-1A
GGGGGATCAGGCGCTGGCGGCCTTGACGCCACCGGGCAGTACGTCCAGCACGCGCTGGGTCACCTCGTCGAGCTCGCCGACGCCGTCGACGACCTGCAACTTGCCGCGCTGCTTGTAGAAGTCGGCCACGGGCGCGGTCTGGTCGGCATAGATGCTGAGCCGCCTCTTGACCGTGTCCGGGTTGTCGTCCGGACGGCCTTCCTTCTCGAAACGCACTTCGCAGCGGTCGACGATGGCCGAATCGGGCACGTCGAGCTTCACCACGACATCCAGCGGCTGGCCGATGCGGGCGAGCACGGTATCGAGCGCGTCGGCCTGCGCCAGGTTGCGCGGATAGCCGTCGAGGATGAAGCCCGGCTTCGCGTCGGGCTCGCCCAGGCGATGCTCGATGATGCCGAGCATGATGTCGTCGGGCAGCAGCTGGCCGGCGTCCATGAGGCCCTTGGCCTTGAGGCCCAGTTCGGTGCCGGCCTTGATCTCCGCGCGCAACAGGTCGCCGGTGGAGATGTGCGGTACGCCGAGGCGTTCCTTGAGGCGGGTGGCCTGGGTACCCTTGCCGGAACCGGGGGCGCCGAATAGCACGAGTCGCATTGATGCTCCGTTTCGTCGGACGCACGGGGCAAACCCGCCGCCGGACACGAGAAAATGGGTCTCAAGGTAACGGCAGCGGCGCCGCCGCGTCAAACGGCTGAAATACCGGCCCCGTTCAAGCCACCGTGACGCCGGGCGCGCTACCCTGCGCTTCCCGCCCCACCAGAAGGATGCGAAGCATGGCCGCCGGCAAACTCCTCTACGCCCAGTCGGGCGGTGTCTCCGCCGTGATCAACGCCACCGCCGCGGGCGTCATCGAGACGGCCCGAGACAAGGGCATCGTGGTGTATGCCGCGCGCAACGGCATCCTTGGCGCGCTGCGCGAGGAGCTCATCGACACCTCCAAGGAAGCCAAGGCCAACATCGCCGCGCTGAAGCACACGCCGGGCGGCGCCTTCGGCTCCTGCCGCTACAAGCTGAAGTCGCTGGAGGAGAACCGCGCCGAATACGAACGCCTGATCGAGGTCTTCAAGGCGCACGACATCCGCACCTTCCTCTACAACGGTGGCAACGATTCGGCGGACACCGCCAACAAGGTCTCGAAGATCGGCCAGGCGCTCGGCTACGAGGTGAACTGCATCGGCGTGCCGAAGACGATCGACAACGACCTGGTGGTGACCGACACCTGCCCGGGCTTCGGCTCGGTGGCGAAGTACACGGCGATCGCCGTGCGCGAGGCCAGCCTCGACGTCGCCTCCATGATGGATACCTCCACGAAGGTGTTCATCATCGAGGTGATGGGCCGCCACGCGGGCTGGATCGCCGCGGCGGCCGGCCTGGCCGGTTCGGCGGCGGGCGATCCGCCGCACGTCATCCTGTTCCCGGAGAACGTTTTCGATCCGGAAGCGTTCCTCGCCAAGGTCAAGGCCACCGTCGAGAAAGTGGGTTATTGCACCGTCGTGGTGTCCGAGGGCGTCAAGGACAAGGAAGGGAAATTCCTCGCCGAGTCCGGCGCGCGCGACGCGTTCGGCCATGCGCAACTGGGCGGCGCCGCGCCGGTGCTGGCGGCGCTGGTGCGCGAGAAGCTGGGCTACAAGTACCACTGGGCCCTGCCCGACTACCTGCAGCGTTCGGCGCGGCACGTCGCTTCCAAGACCGACCTCGAACAGGCTTACGCCGTGGGCAAGAAGGCGGTGGAATACGCGGCGGAAGGACTCAACGCCGTCATGCCGGTGATCGTGCGCACGTCGGACGAGCCGTACAAGTGGAAGATCGAGGCGGCGCCGCTGGACAAGATCGCCAATCACGAGAAGAAGATGCCGAAGAACTTCATCTCGAAGGATGGTTTCGGCATCACCGCGGCAGCGCGCCGTTACCTCGCGCCGCTGATCCAGGGCGAGGCCCCGCCGCCGTACGGGGCGGATGGCCTGCCGGTGTATGTGACGCTCAAGAACGCGGCGGTGCCGAGGAAGTTGAAGAAGTTCGCGATCGGGTGACATCGCGCTCCAGGAGTGGGGGAGCCGCTCGTTGTGGGAGCCGCTTCAGCGGCGATGGGCGCTTGCGGTGACCTGGCCCGCTGCCGCGGGATCGCCGACAAGGTCGGCTCCCACCCGGCTCCGCGAGCACTCATCTACCCCAACACCTCGCGCAACCGCTTGAGGTCGCGAACGAAATCCGCGAAGCCCTGCTCGCGTGCCTCATGCCCCGGCAAGCGCAGCAGGTACGACGGATGCACCGTGGCCAGTCCACGGCGTCCGTCCGCCAGTTCGATCCAGCGTCCGCGTTCCGCCATCAGCCGGAACGACGCGCCAAACACCGCCTGCGCCGCCATCGCGCCCAGGCATACGATGCCCTTCGGATCGATGCGATCGATCTCCGCCGCCAGCCAGGGCCGGCATGCCGCCTGCTCCTCCGCGTTCGCCCGCTTGTGCAGGCGCACCTTTCCGCGCGGCTCGAACTTGAAGTGCTTCACCGCATTGGTGACATAGAGAGCACTACGTTCGATGCCCGCCGCATCCAGCGCGCGATCGAACAACTTGCCTGCGGGACCGACGAAGGGCTTGCCGGCCAGGTCTTCCTGGTCACCGGGCTGTTCGCCGATCACCACGATCCGCGCGTGCACCGATCCCTCGCCGAACACCGTCTGCATCGCCGGCTTCCACAGGTCGCACGCCCGGCACTCGCGTGCCTGCTTGCGCAAGGCCGCGATACTGCCTTGCGGCGCGTCCACGGCAGCCTTCTGCAAGGGCGTGATCTTCTTTCCACGAATCGTCGGCTGCTTGTCGACCATGGCTTCCATCCTCGGCAACGCGTCGGCGCGGCTTGCTCCGGGTCCGAAGGGAGACTCTCGCCGTCGCGGTGCGCGTTGCGTGACGGCGCCAGCAAGGATCGGTGCATGCCAATGAACCGGCAGGCCACCCCGTGCGGGCCAACGCGGTTGGCGATGACCCGGCGGCGAAGCGGCCGGTATCATGAAGCGTCATCCTTCCCGGACCCGCCATGGACCTCATCATCCGCCACGCCAGCCTTACCGACGGCCGCACGGACGTCGACATCGGGATCGTGGACGGCCGCTTCGCGGCGATCCAACACGGCCTGCCGGCGAAGGGAGCCGAGGAGATCGACGCACAGGGCCGGCTGGTCGCGCCGCCGTTCGTCGACGCGCATTTCCACATGGATGCCACGCTGTCGCTCGGCCTGCCACGCCTGAACGCCTCCGGCACGTTGCTCGAAGGCATCGCGCTGTGGGGCGAATTGAAACCCCACCTCACCCAGCAGGCGCTGGTCGATCGCGCGATGGCCTATTGCGACATGGCCGTGGCCCAGGGACTGCTCGCGATCCGCAGCCACGTGGACGTCTGCGACGATCGCCTCCTGGCGACGGAAGCGTTGCTCGAAGTGAAGCGCCGCGTCGCGCCGTACCTTCACCTCGAACTCGTTGCGTTCCCCCAGGACGGCCTGCTGCGCTCGCCGCATGCGAAGGCGAACCTCGTGCGCGCGCTGGACATGGGCGTGGACGTGGTCGGCGGCATACCGCACTTCGAACGGACGATGGCCGACGGTGCCGCCTCCATCCGCTGGTTGTGCGAACTGGCGGCGGAGCGCGGCCTGCGCGTGGACATGCACTGCGACGAGTCCGACGACCCGCTGTCACGCCACATCGAGACATTGGCTGCGGAGACCATCCGTACCGACTTGCAAGGGCGTGTGACGGGCTCGCACCTCACCTCGATGCACTCCATGGACAACTACTACGTGTCCAAGCTGCTCCCGCTCATCGCGGAAGCCGGCGTGCACGCGATCGCCAATCCACTGATCAACATCACCCTGCAAGGCCGGCACGACACGTATCCGAAACGGCGCGGCATGACCCGCGTGCCCGAACTCATGGATGCGGGCGTGAATGTCGCCTTCGGCCACGATTGCGTCATGGACCCCTGGTACGGCATGGGCTCCGCCGACATGCTCGACGTGGCGCACATGGGCCTTCACGTGGCGCAGATGACTTCCACGGCGGGCGTGGCGCGCGCCTTCGCCGCCGTGACCGCCAACGCGGCGCAGGTGCTCGGCCTGGAGGGATACGGCATCGCGCCGGGAAACCGCGCCGACCTGGTGCTCTTGCAGGCCGGCGACGCCTACGAAGCGATCCGGCTCAAGGCGAACCGCCTGCTGGTGGTACGCGGGGGCCGGATTCTGGCCCGGACACCTGAACGGAGAACCGAGCTCCGCCTGCCGGAACGCCCGGAAAACCTCAGCCTGGAGTTCCGCCCGGGCTCGATTTCCTGAACGCACCGGTTCAATAGCTGTCGCGGCAATGAACGCTTTCTTGAATCTTTCATTTCGTAGGACTTCGCGTTCAGCCAACGCTGCCTAGCATCCGAATCGTCGATCGGCCGTGGTGACCCGCGGGGTGACGATCGTCCTGGGAGACCTATGATGAAAACGATGCTTCGTACCGCGTTCGCCGTGCTGGCGCTGGCCACCACCACGGCGGCCTTCGCCGACGACCATGGGCGCGGCGACCGCGACCACGGCCGTGATCGCGACCGCCACGGCTACGACCGTCGCCATGACGACCGCGGCTGGCGCCACGACAACGACTGGCGCGGGTATCGTCCGCCGCCGCGTTATTACGGCCACGGCTACGACCACCGTTATGACCATCGCCCGGTCTATTACCACCGTCCGCCACCGCCGCGTTACTACGGCCATTGGGAGCGCGGGCATCGTTACTACGGACGCAACGTGGTCGTGTACGACTACGACAACTATCGCCTGCGTCCCCCGCCGCGCGGCTACCACTGGGTCCGCGAGAACAACGATTTCCTCCTGGTCGCCATCGCGACGGGCATCATCTTCGACATCGCCACGCGTTAACGGGAGACACGAATCATGAAATCGTTCGGCAAACTGGTCTTTTGCATCGCCACCCTGGGTGCGATCGCGCCTGCGTTCGCTTTCGATCCGCCGCGCGGTGGACCGCCAGGGCAGGATCGCCGCGACGACAAGCGCGACGACCGCGACTGGCACGACGACCGCGGCAATCATCGCGGCCCGCCGCCGCATGCACGCAGCTGGCAGCGCGGTCATCGCTACGATGGTCCCGTCATCATCGTGAACGACTATCGCGTGCGCCACCTGCGCGAGCCGCCACGTGGTTACCACTGGGTCCGCGACGACGATAGCGACCAGTACCTGCTCGTGGCCATCGCCACCGGCATCATCCTGGATATAGCCACGCGGTAACCCGAGCGTGGGGGGGGGGGGGGCCCGCCCCCCCCCCCCCCCCCCCCCCCCCCCCCCCCCCCCCCCCCCCCCCACAGCCCCCCCCCGCGGGGCGCCCCCAAAAGCACAAGAAAAATAACACAAACAACCCCC
>NZ_JBPGXU010000162.1:0-5209 GCF_056755675.1 Luteibacter sp. KNZ12-1A
GGTACCGATCATGTAGAAGACGAAGCCACCCGGGATCATGATCGCCGCGAAAGCCCAGATCGATCGTCCCGCCTCCTTGTCCGATGGCGTGGACAGCGTGCGCTGCATCAGCACCTGGTCCTTCGGGAAGGTCAGCACGACGTCGAACAGCACGAGGAAGACGAAGCCCCACACCGTGGCCTTGGTCAGGTCGAAACTGAAGTCGAGCAGGCGGAACTTGTGGTCGGCCATGGCCGTGCGCACGAATTCGCCCATGCCACCATGCAGGTGCCAGATGATGAAGCCGATGGCGAAGATCGCGCCGCCCATCTTGACGATCACCTGCACCACGTCCGTCCAGATCACCGCCTTCATGCCGCCCATGGCGGTGTAGACGATCGTGAAGCCGCCCATCAGGATCACGCTCAAGGTGGTGCTGATCCCCGTGATGGTGGCGATCGCGAGCGCCGGCAGGAAGAGGATCACGCTCATCCGGCTACCGAGCTGGGTGAGGATGCAGAGGGCGCTGGCGATCATGCGGATCGCCGGATGGAAGCGCGTTTCCAGATACGAGAAGACCGACATCAGGTCGAGCCTGCGCAGCAACGGCACGATCCACACGGCGACGAACATCAGGCCGAACACGGCGATGAGGTTGTTCGTCATGTATTGCCAGTTGCTTTCGAAGGCCTTGGCGGGAATCGCGATGAAACTGATCGAGCTGGTGTTCGCCGCATAGAGGCTGATGCCAGCGGCCCAGAAGGGAATGCTGCGGCCGCCGACGAAGAAGCTGGAGGTGGAGTTGCGCTTCTCGCGCAGGTAGAAGTACAGGCCGATGCCGATCATCCCGGCCAGGTAGACCACGATCACCAGCCAGTCGAGCCAGCGCAGCAGCAGCTTGCCCGACTGCACCTGGGCGGACGTCACCGCCGTGCGGCCATCGACGGGGCTGGCCCAGAGCACACCGTCTTGCCAGGGCGCCATGGCCACCGGCCGCACGAAGTCGACACCGGGCAGGCGCGCCCACGATTGCGTGACCACCTGGTAGGTCATCGCATGCGCGATGCCCGCCGCATCGGCGACGAGGTAAAGGATGTTGGCCTGGCCCAGCGCCCTCGCCATGCCCGGAAGCACCGTTCCCGGCACGTCGCCGCGATGGGTCCACTCGCCTTCCGGCGAGCGCCGCCACACGGAACCACCCGCCGTGACGAAGACACCCGCGCCCTGCACCGCCAGCGACGTCGCCGCCTCGCGGGACGGCCATCCTTCGATGGACGACCACGCGGGTTGCGCCGCATCGGCATCGAAGCGCCAGATCCGTGGCGCGCCATGGGCCATGCCGGCGATATAAACGGCGGCGCCCGCGAAAGCGGGCCTGGCTTCGTACAAGGGTTCGGGCGGCGCTGGCAACGGGCGAACCTCGAGACCGCCGGCGCCCAGGGACAAGCGAACCACGCCGCTCACCCGCCCCGCGTCGAGCTGGGTCGCATAGGCGCGCGCACCGTCACCGAACACGACCGCCAGCCCGTTGGGCGGAGCGCCGGCCGACCATGGTAGCGGCGCCCACGCCGCCTTGCCCTGGTCCAGCAGCCACGCCTTGTCGTCGACGATCGCCAACACGCGGCCATCCAGCGTGGCGAGACCTTGCACCGCGCCGCTTGCGGGAACCGGCGGTAGCGCATCGCCACGCAAGGGAGTCAGGGCATCCGCGTGAGCAGGACCGGACATGCCGACCACGCACGCCACCACGAGCAGCGCGGCGCGAAGCCACATCGCAACGTAACGCGGGCCCCTCACCCGAGCGACGCCAGGAGGACTTCGGCGCGTTTCACGAAGGGCAGATCGACCATCCGTCCATCGAGCGAGAAGGCGCCATGACCCGCGCGTGCGGCCTCCGCCGCCGCGGCCACGACACGGCGCGCGTACGCGACCTCCTCCGGCGACGGCGCGAACACCTCGTTGGCGAGCGCCACCTGGCGTGGATGGATGCAGCTCTTCCCGATGAAACCGAGGCGCCGGGACATGCGTGCTTCCGCGCGGTAGCCGTCGGCATCGTCGATCGTCGCGAAGGCCGCATCGACCGCGAACACGCCCGCCGCGGCGGCGGCCATCTTCACGGCGAACATGGCGGCATGCACGGCCGCCGCGTCGCCACGATCGATACCGTACGGCTCGAAAAGGTCCGCGAGTCCGAGTTGCAGGCCCGCGACGCGCGGATGCGCAGCGGCCATGGCGGCGGCTTGCTCCAGCCCCCTGGGCGTTTCCACGTTCACCAGCAAGCCGACCGGCGCATCGTGTCCGCCGCCGGATTCGACCCGTTCCATGGCGGCGGCCACCGCGCGCACCGCTTCGGCGGATTCGAGCTTGGGAACGTTGAGCAAGGCGAGCCCCGGCACCATCACCGCGCGGAGATCGTCCTCGAACCAGGTACTCTCCGGCGCGTTGACGCGTACGATGGCCAGCTTGGCCGCGCGACGCATCGCCGGCGATGCGACGAAGGCGGCCACGTCATCACGGGCGCGGGTCTTCGCTTCCGCCGGAACGGAGTCCTCCAGGTCGAACGACAAGGCGTCGGCGGAACCCGCCAGGGCCTTGGTGAAGAGTTCCGGACGCCCGCCGGGCACGAACAACTTGCTGCGCATGGATTCCCCGCCGACGCCGACACTCCGATGACCCGGGATTCTGCGGCATCGGACGTGCGCCAATCGAGCCGGGTACGCACGTTCTGACGATAGGATTCCTATCTTGCTGCGAAGCACAAGACCATCAGAGGGCGTGGTACTGCCGGTACCAGCGCACGAAAAGCTCGACGCCGTCTTCCACGGAAACCCGCGGCGCATAACCCGTGGCATCGCGCAGGTCGCCCACGTCCGCCGCCGTGTCCGGAACGTCGCCGGGCTGCAGCGGAAGCAGTTCCATCACGGCCTTGCGGCCGAGGCATTCCTCTAGCCGCTGGATGTAGGCGAGCAGTTCCACCGGCTGTTCGTTGCCGATGTTGAACAGGCGGTATGGCGCCACGCCACTGGAGGAAGGATCGGGCGACATGCCGTCCCAGTCCGCGTCGGTGGAAGGGGGGCGGTCGAGGCAACGGATCACGCCTTCGACGATGTCGTCGATATACGTGAAGCTGCGCTGGTGACGCCCGTGGTTGAACACCTTGATCGGCTCGCCCCGCAGGATGGCGCGGGTGAACAGGAACAGCGCCATGTCCGGCCTTCCCCATGGGCCGTACACCGTGAAGAAGCGCAGGCCCGTGCACGGCGTGCCATACAGGTGGGCGTAGCTGTGCGCCATCTGCTCGTTGGCTTTCTTCGTCGCCGCATAGAGCGTCAGGGGATGTTCGGCGGAACGGTGCTCCGAAAAAGGCATGGCCCGGTTGGCGCCGTACACCGAGCTGGTGGAAGCGAACACCAGGTGCTCCACCGCATGCGCACGGCAGCCTTCGAGCACGTGCAGGAATCCGGTCACGTTGCTCGACACGTACACGTGGGGGTTCTCGGCCGCGTAGCGCACGCCGGCCTGTGCGGCGAGATGCACCACGCGCCGTGGACGGTGCTCCGCGAACAACGACTCCATGGCATCGCGATCGGCGATGTCGGCATGCACGTGCGTATAGCGCGGATCGTCGCGAAAACGATCCAGGCGCGCCTGCTTCAGCGTCACGTCGTAATAGTCGTTGAGGTTGTCCACGCCGACCACCTCGTCGCCCCGCGCCAGCAGGCGCATCGCCACGTGCGAACCGATGAAGCCCGCCGTGCCTGTCACGAGTACCTTCATCGACGGTCCTCCATTCAGAGCCGGCCGTCCACCGCATCGCGCGGCAGCACGTATTTCACGTCGTAGATGACGGCACCGGGCTTGCCGAAGGCGCGGATGCCCGCCGCCGCCATCTCGTGGAACTGCCGATGAGCGACGGCGATGACGATCGCGTCGTACGTACCCTGCGCCGGTTCGGACACGGTCCGCACGCCGTAGATCCGTTCGGCTTCGTCCGCGTCCACCCAGGGGTCGTGCACGTCGATCGTGGCGTTGTACGACTTCAGCGAGGCGATGATGTCGACCACGCGCGTGTTGCGCAGGTCCGGACAGTTTTCCTTGAAGGCCAGGCCCAGCATGAGGACGCGGGCGCCTACCGGGTTCAGGCCCTTGCACACCATCAGGCGGATCACTTCGCCGGCGATATAGGGGCCCATGCCATCGTTGGTGCGACGGCCGGCGAGGATCACGTCGGGATGGTGGCCGACTTCCTGCGCCTTGTGCGTGAGGTAATACGGGTCGACGCCGATGCAGTGGCCGCCCACCAGGCCGGGACGAAACGGCAGGAAGTTCCATTTCGTGCCGGCCGCCTCCAACACTTCGAGCGTGTCGATGCCGAGCTTGTTGAAGAGGATGGCGAGGTCGTTGACCAGGGCGATGTTGAGGTCGCGCTGCGTGTTCTCGATGACCTTGGCCGCCTCGGCCACCTTGATGCGGCTGGCCTTGTAGGTGCCCGCGTCGATGATGCTCGCGTACAGCGCGTCGACGAAGTCGGCCGCCTCAGGCGTGGACCCCGAGGTGACCTTGCGGATGGTGTTGACCCGATGCTGCTTGTCGCCGGGATTGATCCGCTCGGGGCTGTAGCCGACGAAGAAATCCTCGTTGAAGACGAGCCCCGAGGTCCGCTCGAGGATGGGCACGCAGACTTCCTCGGTGCAACCGGGATAGACCGTGGACTCGTAGACCACGACATCGCCCTGCTCGAGCACCTTGCCCAGTGTTTCGCTCGCGCGGGTCAGGGGCGTGAGGTCCGGCCGCTTCGCGCTGTCGATCGGCGTGGGTACGGTCACGATGAACACGTTGCACGCGCGCAGGTCGTCGAGGTCGCCGCTATAGGACAGCCGTCCGGCCCCGGCCAGCGACGCCTCGTCCACCTCGAGCGTGCGGTCGATGCCGGCCCGCAGTTCGGCCACGCGCGAGGCGTCAATATCGAAACCGAGCGTGGCGTAGCGCTTGCCGAACTCGACCGCGAGGGGCAAGCCCACGTAGCCCAGCCCTATAACGCCGATCTTTACCGTGTCGAGTTGCTGCATCGGGCTTCCATCGAGGAGGTGCACGGCTTCCGCGGCATGGCGCCGTCGGGCCGTAAAGCATGGAAGCCTAGCGGATCGCGCACGCGAGGCGCCCGCCGGCGGCCCCCGGCCGCCGTCGGGCCGGGGCGCGGGGCAGCCGCCCTCCGCCGCCCGCAGCGCGG
>NZ_JBPGXU010000163.1:0-5073 GCF_056755675.1 Luteibacter sp. KNZ12-1A
CGTCATCGCCGCCCCCGAACCCACCGACGTCCACGCCCTACCCACCGACCGCCCGGCACTCGCCCCGGCTGAACCGTCCAGCAAGACGCGCTATCGCGGCCTGATCTGGCTCGTTTCGGCGGCGTTCTTCATGCAGGCGCTGGATTCGACGATCGTCAACACGGCCGTGCCCGCCATCGCGGGCGCGCTCGAGGTGACGCCACAGAGCATGCGCACGGCCCTGACCAGCTACGTGCTGACCCTGGCCATCTTCATCCCGATGAGCCCCTGGTTGTGCGACCGCTTCGGCACGCGCCGCGTGTTCGGCGGCGCGATCCTCGTCTTCGCCCTCGGCTCGCTGCTCTGTGGCGTGGCGCAGAGCCTGCCGCAACTGGTGGCGTCGCGGATCGTCCAGGGCCTGGGCGGCGCCGCGCTGATGCCGGTCGGCCGCTACGTGCTGGTGCGCAGCATCGATCGCCGCGAGTTCGTCAGTTCGATGACCACGGTGGCCACCTTCGGCCTGCTCGGCTCGGTGTTCGGCCCGTTGCTGGGCGGCGCGCTGGTGGAGTTCACCAACTGGCGCCTGATCTTCCTCATCAACGTGCCCGTGGGCCTCGTCGGCCTGCTGCTCAACCGCCGGAAAATGCCGGATTACCGCCTCGACCGCGCGCACCGTTTCGACACCCTGGGCTTCCTGCTCTTCGCCGGAGCCTCGGCACTGTGCCTGATGGCGGCTGAAACGCTCGGTGGCGACGGCGCGGACACCAGACACGGCCTGGCCGTCGCGGGCTACGCCCTGGGCGGCGTGGCGCTGGCCTCGCTTTACGTGCGCCACAGCCGGCGCACCGAATTCCCCGTGAGCGACCTCTCGCTGCTGAAGGTGCGCAGTGTCTGGGTGTCGCTGGCCGGCAACCTGTTCACACGCCTGGGCGTGTCGGGCATGTACCTGTTGCTGGTGCTGTTCCTGCAGATCGGCTGTGGCTGGTCGCCGCTCGCCGCCGGCCTGATGATGGTGCCGCAGGCGATCGGCTCGATCAGCGTCAAGCCCTTCATCGATCGCCTGCTCACCTATTTCGGGTACCGCCGGCTGTTGCTGGGCAACACCATCGCCGTATCGGTGGTGCTGTGTTCCTTCGCCCTGCTCACGCCGGACTCGCCACCGTGGGTGATCGTCGCCTTCGTCTACGTGTATGGCGCGGTGATGTCGCTGCAGTACACCTCGATGAACACGCTAGCCTACGTCGACCTCGACGTGAAATACGCTTCCATGGCCTCGTCGATGGCCTCGACCGCGCAGTACCTGTCGATGAGCTTCGGCATCGCCCTGGCATCGCTGCTGATGGGCGGTTTCCTCGCCTCGCATAATGCCCAGGGCTACGTGTGGGCCTTCCGCTGGTCGGTCATCGTGCTCGGCCTGATCACCCTGGCCGCGAGCTGGATATTCGGGCGACTGCGCGATACGCGATCGGCGAAGGCTGCGGAAACGACTTCATAGAGGTTACCCTCAAGGACACCGCGCCTTCCTTCGCGGCTTCGATCTGGACCGATCCCATGCATGACTCCGCCGGCATCCTGCTGACCCTGTTCATCATCTTCGTCGCCGCGCAGATTGGCGGCGAGATCGCGCAGCGCCTGCGCCTGCCCTCCGTGGTGGGCGAAATCGCCGCCGGCTGCGCCGTGGGACCCTCGGCGCTGGGCTGGGTGACCCTTCCCGATATCGCCACCGGCACGCCGCTGGATGTGCTCGCCGAGATCGGCGTCATCCTGCTGCTGTTCTCGGTGGGCCTGGAAACCCGGCTCGACGACCTGAAGAAGGTCGGCACCAGCGCCTTCCTCGTCGGCGTGCTGGGGGTGGTCATCCCGTTCGCCCTCGGCTCGCTGTGGGCGCATGGCTCCGGTTTCGACTGGATTCGTTCCATGTTCGTCGCCGCCGCCTTCGTCGCCACCTCGGCCGGCATCACCGCACGGGTGTTGCAGGAACTGGGCGTGCTGCAACGGCGGGAGGCCCGCATCATCCTCGGCGCGGCGGTGATCGACGACATCCTCGCGATGCTCCTGCTCGGCGTGGTGTCGTCCCTTCAGGGCGGTGGCGCCGTCGACGTCGGCAGCCTGGTCGGCACCTTGCTCGGCGCGATCGGCTTTGTCGCGGTGATCGGTTGGGGCGGCGCGCGCGTGATGCGTCGTGGCTCGGGCTGGCTCGACAAGCCCAGCAATCCGATGTCGCCGCTGGCGATCGTGCTCGCGCTGTGCCTGGGCCTGGCCTTCCTCTCGATGAAGTTCCACCTCGCGGCCATCATCGGCGCCTTCCTGGCGGGCATGATCGCGTCGGAGACCAGCCAGCGCCACCAGCTGGAGGAACAGACCGCGCCCCTGCTCGCCTTCCTCACGCCGTTCTTCTTCGTCGTCACCGGCGCCAAGGTGAACCTCGCCGAGCTGGGCAGCGCCAGCGCGCTGTGGATGCTCGCCGTCGTCACCGTCATCGCCATCGTCTCGAAGCTCGCCGGTGGTTTCCTCGGCGCGATCACGCTCGGCAAGCGCGGCGCGACCATCGTGGGCTTCGGCATGGTTCCGCGCGGCGAGGTCGGCGTGGTGATCGCCAGCCTGGGGCTTGCGGCTGGCGTGTTCGACGAACGGATCTACGCGGTGATCGTGGCGATGTCGCTGTTGACCGCCATGATCACGCCACCGGTGCTGGCCCTGCTCCTGCGCGACCGCCGGACATCGATCGGTAAGCCGTGAGCGCGCTGTCGCGCGACGACTTGAGGTCGACGATCGGCGGTGGGTAGCCGGAGCTTTCCAGGAAGGCCTCGTCCTCCCATGGCGCGTGGACGAGCCGCCCGGGTGCCTTTGCCAACTCGGGTACCCAGCGGCGGATATAGGCACCTTCCGGATCGAATTTCTCCGATTGGGTCACCGGATTGAAGATCCGGAAGTACGGCGCGGCATCCGCGCCGCTACCGGCCACCCACTGCCAGCCCATGGCGTTGTTGGCGAGGTCGGCGTCGACCAGCGTGTCCCAGAACCACTTCTCGCCGAGCACCCAGTGCTGGCGCAGGTTCTTCGTCAGCAAGCTCGCCACGAGCATGCGCACGCGGTTGTGCATCCAGCCTGTCGCCCAGAGTTCGCGCATGCCGGCATCGACGATGGGAATGCCGGTGTGTCCCCGTTGCCAGCGGCGAAGCGCGTGCGCGTCGGGCTTCACCCAGTGGAAGGCGTCGAACGTCGGATTGAAGTTTTCCTTCGGCGTCCTCGGAAAGTGGTAGAGCAGGTGGTGGGCGAACTCGCGCCAACCCAGCTGGCGCAGGTAGGGCTCGATGTCGACGGCCTTCCGCTGCCCGGCCGCATGCGAACGCAGCCCCGCGGCCACCTGCGCCGGCGAGATCTCGCCCCAGTGCAGGTGCGGCGACAAACGCGAGGTGCCATGGCGTGCCGGAAGGTCGCGGCCTTCGACGTAGTGGCCGACCGCGTCGTCGGCGAAAAGCGCGAGCAACTCGTGCGCCCCCTTTTCACCCGGCGTCCATCCCGCAAACCCCCGCGCCCAGTCGCGCTTCGGCAGCAAGCCGAGATCCGCCACGTCCAGCGGACCGTCCCGCAGGAGCCGCCCGTGTGGGAGCCGCCCCGCCTGTGGGAGCCACCCCTCTTGTGGGAACCGTCCCTCTTGTGGGAGCCGCTTCAGCGGCGATCCCGCGGCAGCGGGCAACGGTACCTCAAGCACCCATCGCCGCTGAAGCGGCTCCCACAGGAAGGGCCTCCCCAAGGGTGACTTCCCCAAGGGAGGCCTCTCCAAGGGAGGCCTCTCCAAGGGCGGCTTCACCAAGGGCAGATTTCCCAGGGGCGGTTCCGGCAGAACCTCGATCTCGTCGATTCGCGTGCGCACGTTCCGCCAGAACGGCGTGAACACCCGATACGGTTCGCCTTGCTTCGTCGCCACATCCCACGGCTCGACCCAAAGCGCCGCGTTGAACGACTTCACCTCGATGCCATCGCCCTCCAGCGCATGCCTGACAGCCTTGTCGCGCCGGATAGCCTCTGGTTCGTACAGGCGGTTGAAGTAGACGGCGGCGGCACCGGTGGCCTCGATGGCGGCACGGAGCCCGTCGATGCTGCGCCCACCGAGGATCTCGAGCCGACCCCCATGCCTCGCCAGCGATGCATCCAGCGCCTCCAGGGAATGATGCAGCCACCAGCGGCTGGCCGCGCCCGGCGCCCATTCGCCCTCCTCCTCGGGGGCATGCACGTATAAGGCAACGACGTGCCCGTGCCTCCTCGCGGCCTCGGTGAGCGCGGGATTGTCCGAGAGACGGAGGTCACGACGAAACCAGACGATGGCGGTACTCATCGGCGTAGTATCCATGCGACGCGTGAAATGAGAATTGCGCTCGATCTCCGTTCAGTCGACATGCTTAGACTGGTGTCGCTGACGGCCACCTCCCATCGGTCGTCCCTAAGGAGCTTCCATGAACATCAAGACCGTCCTCGGCCTCCCGCTGGCCGCCCTGCTCGCAAGCGCTGTCGTCGCCCCCGTATCGGCCGCCACGCTGACGCGCAGCGACGGCATCTACGTGCGTTGCGACCAGTGCGGCGTGGTCCAGAGCATCGAACACAACGTCACCGCCGGCCGCGACCACGGCACCGCGGGCGCGGTGATCGGTGCCATCGCCGGCGGCGTGCTCGGCAACCAGGTCGGCAAGGGCAAGGGCAAGACCCTCGCCACCGTCGGCGGCGCGGTGGGCGGCGGCTTCGCCGGCAACGCGATCGGCAAGGGCGGCGGCAGCGACACCTACACCCTGCGCCTGAAGATGGGCACCGGCGGCTACACCAACGTGCAGGTCAAGGACGCTTCGGCGATCCGCGAAGGCGACATCGTGGTCGTCGACGAACAGGGCAACGTCTCGCGCGTGCAGTAAGCGCCGCCAGTCACTTGGTGTGGTGAGAAGCCGGTCCGCAAGGGCCGGCTTTTTTTGTCGAGTGCCGACCCTGGTGGGAGCCCACCTTGTGGGAGTGCCGAATGTGTGGGAGCCGACTTGGTGGGAGCCGACCTTGTCGGCGATCCCGCGGCAGCGGGCCAGGTTGAGGCAAGCACCCATCGCCGAC
>NZ_JBPGXU010000164.1:0-4882 GCF_056755675.1 Luteibacter sp. KNZ12-1A
GGTCGGCTCCCACCGAAGCGCCGGGCTCCCACCAGACCGCCTTAGCCCGGTGGGAGCCGACCCTGTCGGCGATGCTCTTCGGCGAGCAGCGGTGCCTCAGCCCAGCTTCCGCGCCTGCTCACGCATCGCATCGGCCTGCCTGGTCCAGTCGGCGATGCGCTGGCGCTCCTGCTCGACGACTTCCGCCGGGGCGTTGGCGACGAAGTTGGCATTGCCGAGCTTGGCCTCGCATTTCCTGATCTCTCCCTCGACACGGGCGATCTCCTTGGCGAGGCGCGTCTTCTCCGCGCCTACGTCGATCAGTCCTTCCAGCGGGATCAGCGCACGCATGCCGCCGACCACGGCGACCGCTGCGGCGGGTTCTTCGCCATCCACCCAGGCCGGCGACTCGACCCGGCCCAGGAAGGCGATCTGCGCCGCGAACTTCGCCGAGCGCTCGCGATCCGTCGCATCGCCATCGCCAAGCAGCAGCGGGATGGTCTTGCCGGGCGCGATGTTCATCTCGGCACGGATACGGCGGACGCCGGTGAGCACGCCCTTGACCCACTCGATCTCGGCGGTGGCCGTATCGTCGCCTTCCACATCCGAGGCTTCCGGATAAGGCCGCAGCATGATCGTCTCGCCCTCGATGCCGAGCAGCGGGCGCACGTGCTGCCAGATTTCCTCGGTGACGAAGGGAATCAGCGGATGCAGCGCGCGCAGCAGCGTCTCCAGCACGTGGACCAGGGTGTATCGCGTGGAAGCCACGGCCACGGCATCGCCACTGCCGAGCGCAGGCTTGGACAGCTCCAGGAACCAGTCGCAGAACTCGTTCCAGGTGAACTCATACAACGCCTGTGCGGCGAGGTCGAAGCGGTAGAGCGCGAGTTGTTCCTTCACCGTCGCCAGCGTGTCGCGAAGGCGGGTGAGGATCCACCGTTCGGCTTCCGTGGCCGGCTTCGTCGGCGCGATCGCCTCTTCGCCGAGGTTCATCAGTACGAAGCGCGAGGCGTTCCACAGCTTGTTGACGAAGGCCTTGTAGCCGCCGCAACGCTCCAGGTCGAACTTGATGTCGCGGCCATGCGTGGCGAGCGAGGCGAAGGTGAAGCGCAGCGCATCGGCACCGAAGGCGGGGATGCCATCGGCGAACTCCTTGCGCGTGGACTTCTCGATCTTCTCGGCCATCTTCGGCTGCATCAGGCCGCGCGTGCGCTTGGCGAGCAGCTCGTCCAGGGCGATGCCATCGATGAGGTCGAGCGGATCGAGCACGTTGCCCTTGGACTTGGACATCTTCTGGCCATCCTTGTCGCGGATGAGGCCCGTGACATAGACGTCCTTGAACGGGACCTCGCCCGTGAAGTGGTCGGTGAGCATGATCATGCGCGCGACCCAGAAGAAGATGATGTCGAAGCCGGTCACCAGCACGCTCGACGGCAGGTAGCGGTCGAAACCCAGCTCGGCCTGGCGCTTCGGGTTCGGCCAGCCGAGCGTGGAGTGGCTCCACAAGCCGGACGAGAACCACGTTTCGAGGACGTCGTCGTCGCGGCGCAACGCACCGGTATAACCCTGCGCGGCGGCCCTGGCGGTGGCCTCGTCCTCGTTCCTCGCGACGATCACGCCGCCATTGTCGGTGTACCACGCCGGGATGCGATGACCCCAGGTCAGCTGGCGGCTGATGCACCAGTCCTGGATGTTGGCCAGCCAGTGGCGGTAGGTGCTGATCCAGTTCTCCGGCACGAACTTCACGTGGCCCTGCTCGACCAGTTCCAGGCCACGCGCGGCGAGCGTGTCCATCTTCACGAACCACTGCCAGGTGAGGTACGGCTCGATCACCTGGCCGCTGCGATCGCCACGCGGCACCTGCAGCTTGTGCTTCTTCGTCTCCACCAGGAGACCTTCGGCCTCCAGGTCGGCGAGCACGGCCTTGCGCGCGACGTAGCGATCCATGCCACGGTATTTTTCCGGCGCGGCGTCGTTGATCCTGGCATCGTCCGTGAGGATGTTGATCATCGGCAGGTTGTGGCGCTGGCCGATGGCGTAGTCGTTGAAGTCGTGGGCGGGCGTGATCTTCACGCAGCCGGTGCCGAAGTCCTTCTCGACGTAGTCGTCGGCGATGATCGGGATCTGCCGGTTCGACAGCGGCAGCGCGAGCATGCGCCCGATCAGGTGCGCATAGCGCTCGTCTTCCGGATGCACGGCCACCGCGACGTCGCCGAGCATGGTTTCCGGACGCGTGGTGGCGACGACCAGTTCGCCCGATCCGTCGGCCAGCGGGTAGCGGATCGACCACAGCGAACCGTCTTCCTCTTCGCTGACCACTTCGAGGTCGGAGATCGCGGTCTTCAGCACCGGGTCCCAGTTGACCAGCTTCTGGCCGCGGTAGATCAGCCCTTCCTCGGAGAGCCGCACGAAGGTCTCGATCACCGCCTCGGACATGCCCTCGTCCATGGTGAAGCGCTCGCGCGTCCAGTCGCCCGACACGCCCAGGCGGCGCATCTGGCGGCCGATCGTGTCGCCGGACTCGGCCTTCCATTCCCAGACGCGGGCGATGAACGACTCGCGGTCGAAATCCGAACGCTGCTTGCCCTCCGCGTTGAGCTGGCGGGTCACCACCATCTCGGTGGCGATGCCCGCGTGGTCGGTACCGAGCTGCCACAGCGTGTCGTAGCCGCGCATGCGGTGGTAGCGCACCAGGGTGTCCATGATCGTGTGCTGGAACGCGTGGCCCATATGGAGCGTGCCCGTGACATTGGGCGGCGGCAGCATGATCGTGTAGGGCGTGCCCTTGCCGGACGGCTTGAAATAGCCGTTGGCCTCCCACTGGGCGTACCACTTCGATTCGATCTGGCTGGGCTCGAAACTCTTGTCCATGCGTGGGCTCTCGGACGACGAAAAAGACCGCCATTGTAGGCGATACTTGGCGGATGACTGAACTCGAAGTGGCCGCGATCCTCGGCGCGGAGGGCCCTTTCGCCCGTGAAGTACCGGGTTTCGCACCGCGCGAGGCCCAGCAGCGCATGGCCTCGGCGGTTGCCGGGGCCATCGCCGAACGCGACGTCCTGATCGCCGAGGCGGGCACCGGCACCGGCAAGACCTTCGCCTACCTGGTGCCAGCCCTGATGTCGGGGCGGAAGGTCATCGTTTCCACCGGCACCAAGGCCTTGCAGGACCAGCTGTTCTTCCGCGACCTGCCCCGCGTGCATGCGGTGCTGGGCAGCCGGGCCAGGGTGAGCCTGCTCAAGGGGCGGGCCAACTACCTGTGCCTCTACCGCCTGGACCAGGCGGTGCGCGAGGGAAATCCCGACCGCCAGCTGGTTTCCCAGTTGTCCGCCATCCGCGCCTGGTCGGCGCGGACGCGTCGTGGCGACCGCATGGAAATGGTCGATATCCCGGAGGATTCGGCGGTCTGGCCCCGGGTGACCTCCACGCCGGAGAACTGCCTGGGATCGGAATGTCCGTTCTTCGAGGATTGCCACGTCGTGAAGGCGCGTCGCGAAGCCATGGAGGCCGACCTGGTGGTGGTGAACCACCATCTGCTGATGGCCGACCTGGCCCTCAAGCAGGAAGGCTTCGGCGAGATCCTGCCGGGTGCCGATGCCTTCATCCTCGATGAGGCGCACCAGATTCCCGAACTCGCCGGACAGTTCTTCTCGCAAAGCGTCAGTGCGCGGCAGCTCGTCGATCTGGGCCAGGACGCGCTGGCGGAGGCGCACGGTGTCACCGGAGCCACCAGCCAGTTGCTGGAACCGGTCGAGGCCATCCAGGACCTCGTGAAACGCCTTCGCCTGGCGATGGATGCGTTGCCGCCGAGAGGGCCCTTCGGGGCGCTGGATCGTGACCCCGTGGTGCACGGGGCGCTGCTCGAACTGCGCGATGTGATGGCGGCCATGGCCGACTTGCTCGCGGCACTCGGCGAGCGCTCGCGCGGGCTGGCGAACGTCCACGAACGGGCGCAGATGCTGAGCTTGCGCCTCGACCGCATCGCGGAAGAACACTCCGCCAGCGACGTGCGCTGGTACGAGACATGGCCGCGTGGATTCGCGTTGCATGCCACGCCGCTGGACCTGGCCGCGCCGTTGCGCGCGATGCGCATGTCCACGGATGCGGCGTGGATCCATACCTCGGCGACCTTGTCGATCGCGGGCGACTTCGGCCATTTCGCCCGCCAGCTGGGGCTGGAAGATCCACGTACGCTGCATGTGGAAAGCCCCTTCGACTATCGGCGCCAGGCACTGGCGTATTTGCCGGCGAATCTCCCCGATCCTGCCGCTCGCGACTACACCGACCGGGTGGTGGATGCCGTCCGGCCCGTCCTCGATGCCTCGGATGGGCGGGCCTTCCTGTTGTTCACCTCGCATCGCGCGCTGCGGCGCGCGGCCGAGCTGTTGGAAGGCCGCGTGCCGTGGCCACTGTTCGTGCAGGGGAGTGCGCCGCGGCACCGCCTGCTGGAGGAATTCAGGGCGAGCGGACGCGGCGTATTGCTCGGCGCGGCGAGTTTCTGGGAAGGCGTCGATGTGGCGGGTGAGGCATTGAGCGTGGTGGTGATCGACAAGCTGCCCTTCGCGATGCCCGACGATCCCGTGCTGCAGGCGCGGCTAGAGGCATTGGAGGAAGCGGGTATCAATCCCTTCATGGGGTGGCAGGTACCCACGGCGGTGATCGCATTGAAGCAGGGGGTCGGCCGCCTGATTCGCGACGTGCACGACCGGGGGGTGCTGGTGCTGTGCGATCCGCGCTTGAGCACGAAGGGTTATGGACGGTTGTTCCTGGCCAGCCTGCCGCCCATGCCGAGGACGCGGGAACTGGCGGATGTGGTGGGGTTCTTCGCATCGGGCGCCGCGGCGGATTGAATCGCGGACAGGGTCCGCTCCCACCGGGTGGTGGCGTGTCCGGCACCTGTCTC
>NZ_JBPGXU010000165.1:0-4717 GCF_056755675.1 Luteibacter sp. KNZ12-1A
GCGGAGATGTGTATAAGAGACAGCCCCAATCCGAAAGCGGCTGGGCGATGAGGATGCGCGCCAGGAACAACCCCAGCAGCACCGCCGTGGGCGAGAAATCCAGTCCGCCGATGGTCAGCTTGCCGCGGAACGGCCGCACCAGGGGCTCCGCCAGGCTCGACACCAGTCGTGCCACCGGGTGGTAGCGGTCGGTCGAGAGCATGCTCATCAGCGACCACACGAACACCAGGACGATCCAGGTCAGCAGGAAGAAGTCGAGGGTCTCGGCCACGCCCGCCACCAGGATGCCCAGCGGCGCCGGGGCGATTCCGGCCAGGGCGACGATCAACACCACCTTCAGGCATTCCAGCACGAGCACGATGGCCAGCGCGGCGGTGTTGATCCTGCGCACGGGTGGCAGCACCTTACGCAGCGGGCGTACCACGGGATTGGTGAAGCGATAGAGGAACTGGCAGATGGGATTGTGGAAGTCCGCCCGGTGCGCCTCGGCCAGCAGTCGCAGGACGAACAGGGTGACGAGGGCGCCGAAGGCGAACTGGAGGATCAGGGCGCCTGCGTTGGTCAGGTAGTTCACGTCTTCGATTCCATGTCTTCTGAAAGTTCGATGCCACGGCGCCGCGCCGCGTCGACCGCGCGCGCCACGATGGCGGGGAAATGGTCGGCCTGGAAACTCTCCAGCGCCGCCTGAGTGGTGCCGTTGGGCGAGGTGACGCGCTGGCGCAGGATGGCGGCGCTCTCGCCGCTTTCGATCAGCATGCGGCCGGCGCCCAGCGCGGTCTGCGCTGCCAGCGCACGCGCCGTTTCGCGGGAGAGCCCCTGGGAAAACGCGGCGTTTTCCAGTGCTTCCACCAGCAAGAAGAAATACGCGGGGCCGGAGCCCGAAAGGGCGGTGACGATGTCCAGCTGGTCTTCGTCGGGCACCCACACGGTCAGGCCGGCGGCATCGAGCACATGCTGCGCCTCGGCCCGCTGCGGGGCGCTCACGCGCGCGTTGGCGAACAACGCCGTGGCCCCGGCGCCGATCATGGCCGGGGTGTTGGGCATGCAGCGGACGACGGGCAGGGCGGCGTCGAGCCAGCGTTCGATCTGCTGGATGCGGATGCCGGCGGCGATGGAGATCACCACCGGGCGATACTTCTGCACCACGGCGCGCAGGTTGCGGCACACCTCGGCCATCATCTGCGGCTTTACCGCCAGTACCAGGATCGAGGCGCCTTCGGCGGCATCGCGGTTATCGGTGTAGGTGGCCACGCCATATTCGCGGGACAGCTCGTGCAGGGCCTCCGCACGGGGCTCGGCCACGGCGATTCCACCGGGCTGGGCGCCGTGGCGGATCATTCCGGCGATCAACGCGGTGGCCATGTTGCCGCCGCCGATGAAGGCGATCCGATTCATGGGGGTATTCGCTCCGTTGGCGACGAGGTTCACATACACCGAAGCATATACGGTGCCGCGCCTTGCCGCCGACCCCCGGGCATGGTTACCTATGCCCACCAAGATAGGGGACCTCAATGGATATCGCCGAACTCCTTGCCTTCTCAGTGAAGAACAAGGCCTCCGACCTGCACCTTTCCGCGGGTCTTCCGCCGATGATCCGTGTCGACGGCGACGTCCGGCGAATCAACATCCCGGCGCTGGAGCACAAGCAGGTCCATTCGCTGATCTACGACATCATGTCGGACAAGCAGCGCCGCGACTATGAGGAATTCCTCGAAGTCGATTTCTCCTTCGAGATTCCCGGCCTGGCCCGTTTCCGCGTCAACGCCTTCAATCACAACCGCGGCGCGGGCGGCGTGTTCCGTACCATTCCTTCCGAGGTGCTCACCCTGGAAGACCTCGGCGCGCCGAAGATCTTCCGTGAGCTGATCGAGCAGCCCCAGGGGCTGATCCTGGTCACCGGCCCCACGGGCTCGGGCAAGTCGACGACGCTGGCGGCCATGGTCGACCACGTCAACAAGAACGAATACGGCCATATCCTCACCGTCGAGGACCCGATCGAATTCGTGCACACCTCGCAGAAGTGCCTGATCAACCAGCGCGAAGTGCACCGCGATACGCACGGATTCAACGAGGCCTTGCGTTCGGCACTGCGCGAGGATCCCGACTACATCCTGGTGGGCGAATTGCGCGACCTGGAGACCATCCGCCTGGCGCTGACCGCCGCGGAAACCGGCCATTTGGTCTTCGGTACGCTGCACACGTCCTCGGCGGCCAAGACCATCGACCGCATCATCGACGTGTTCCCCGCGGGCGAGAAACCCATGGTTCGCTCGATGTTGTCCGAGTCGCTGCGCGCGGTCATCTCGCAGTCCCTGCTGAAGAAGGTCGGCGGGGGGCGCATCGCGGCCCACGAGATCATGGTGGGCATCCCGGCCATCCGTAACCTCATCCGCGAGGACAAGGTGGCCCAGATGTACTCGTCCATCCAGACCGGCCAGCAATACGGCATGCAGACCCTGGACCAGAACCTCGCGGACCTGGTCAAGCGCGGACTCGTCACGCGCCAGGAAGCCTCGACCTATGCGAAGAACAAGGAAGGCTTCCGCTAGAGCGCCTCCCTTCATCGGATGGGCCCTCCATCGGGAAGGCTCTCTATCGGGAGGGCCCTCCATCGGGTGGGAAGCGGCCCGGGCCGCGATCAGGGCTTGCGGCAAGCACCCATCGCGCGCCAGCGCGCTTCCCACCAAGTCTTCTTCCCACCGGGCCTGCATTTCACCCAAGGGTCGAAGCCTTTAGCGTGAGGGCTGTCTCTGCAGGGTCCGATTCACGGGTATATGATCGCCCACAGGGGCGCCGGCCCGGTCCGGCAATGGGAATACCAGGCCATGAGCGACTTCGATTTCACCTCCTTCCTCAAGCTGATGGTGCACAAGCAGGCCTCCGACCTGTTCATCACCGCCGGCGTCGCGCCTTCCATGAAGGTGCAGGGACGCATCGTCCCGATCACCCAGAGTCCCCTCTCCGCGCAGCAGTCGCGCGACATGGTGCTCAACGTGATGACCCCGGCCCAGCGCGAGGAGTTCGAGAAAACGCACGAGTGCCAGTTCGCGATCAGCGCGTCCGGCATCGGCCGTTTTCGCGTCTCCTGCTTCTACCAGCGCAACTGCGTGGGCATGGTCTTGCGCCGGATCGAATCGAAAATCCCGACGCCCGAGGAACTCAACCTCCCGCCGGTCATCAAGCAACTGGCGATGACCAAGCGCGGCATCATCATCTTCGTCGGCGGCACGGGTACGGGTAAGTCGACCTCGCTCGCGTCGATGATCGGCTATCGCAACCAGAATTCGACCGGCCACATCATCACCATCGAGGACCCGATCGAGTACGTGCACAAGCACGAGGGTTGCATCATCACGCAGCGCGAACTCGGCATCGACACCGACAGCTGGGAAAACGCCCTGAAGAACACGCTGCGCCAGGCGCCCGACGTGATCATGATCGGCGAAGTGCGTACGCGCGAGACGATGGAACACGCGATCAACTTCTCGGAAACGGGCCACCTGTGCCTGTGCACGCTGCATGCGAACAACGCCAACCAGGCGCTCGACCGTATCCTGCACTTCTTCCCCGAGGACCGTCGCCAGCAGCTCTTCATGGACCTTTCGTTGAACCTGAAGGGCATCGTCGCCCAGCAGCTCATCCCGACGCCCGACGGCAAGGCCCGTCGCGTCGCGGTGGAAGTGCTGCTCGGTACGCCGCTGGCGCAGGATTACATCCGCCAGGGCGAGGTACACAAGCTCAAGGAACTCATGCGCGATTCCAACCAGTTGGGCATGCGCACCTTCGACCAGAGCCTGGTCGAGCTCTATCACGCCGGCGAGATCTCGTACGAGGACGCATTGCGCCACGCCGACAGTTCCAACGAAGTGCGCCTGCGCATCAAGCTCGCCCAGGGTGGTGACGCGCATACCCTGTCGCAGGGCCTGGAAGGGGTCGAGATCGACAAGAGCAACGATCGCAATACCTTCGGTGGCATGCTGCACCGCTGAACGCCGAGGCACCGGAGCGTTTCTTCGAGGAAGGTCGCGTCGGGCGGCCGGGAGCGCGATGACAAAGAGAGGGAGCCTTGCGGCTCCCTCTTCGTTTTCAGCGATGTCGCAGGGTTACTTCGCCGCGCTGGAGGAAACGGTCAGGCCGCTGGCATCGACGCTCTTCACGCCCTTGATGCCCTTGGCGATCTTCTCGGCGTGGCTCTTTTCCTTCGCCGTGGCGACCGTGCCGGTCAGGGTGACGACGCCGTCGCTGGTGCTCACCGAGATATCGCTGCCCTTCACGCTCTTGTTGGCGGCGAACTCGGATTTGACCTTCGTGGTGATCCACGTGTCGTCGGCCTTGCCGGCGACGGTCTGGTTGTCGCCC
Organism: Luteibacter sp. KNZ12-1A; assembly: GCF_056755675.1. Taxonomy (NCBI): domain Bacteria; kingdom Pseudomonadati; phylum Pseudomonadota; class Gammaproteobacteria; order Lysobacterales; family Rhodanobacteraceae; genus Luteibacter; species Luteibacter sp. KNZ12-1A. Next base: position 4,360 of record NZ_JBPGXU010000165.1, read on the forward strand.
TTCGAGGAAGCCGCGGCGGAGTCCTGGGCATACACCTGCGTGAACGGGACCGCGCCGAGACCAGCAACGAGGGCGGCGGCGAACAGGGCCTTACGGAGGGTGACATGGTTCATTGGTGACTCCTTCATCTCGCACTGAATGGGGCTGGCGATGGCGCCACGCACTGTGGCTGCCGGTTCGCGGGGCCTATGGAAACAGCGCATCCGTGAACGATTCGTGCCGGGGAAATCGGGGCGTTCAGGTTAAGAAAGTTCCGCACCATCGGCTTGTCGGGAGCTCTGGTGGGGGCCCCCCCCCGCGGCCCGGGGGGGTTGGCGGAACCAGGGCCCCCGCCGCGCGGGAGCCCCCCCCCAGCGGG
>NZ_JBPGXU010000166.1:0-4602 GCF_056755675.1 Luteibacter sp. KNZ12-1A
AGATGTGTATAAGAGACAGCAGTCTACGCAGGCATGATGGTGCTCCGATACAAGATAGTGCGATGCCGCTTCCGTTAAGGTCGCGGCCGTGGGCGGGCACGCCCGGACCTGGAATTCACGCGATGGCCATCCCCTCCGAAAACGACCCTTCCAGCCCGACGAACCGGCGCGAGCAAACGTTTCCCCATCTCAACGAAGAGATGGCGGCGCGCCTGGTGAAGTACGGGGTGGAGGAAGTCGTTCCGGCGGGTACGGTGCTGTTCCGGCGAGGCGACCGGCGGATCGACTATTTCTTCGTGATCGACGGTTGCATCGAAGTCTACGACATCGGCGAAGACGGCCATCCGAACGTCTTCACCGTCCATGGGCCGAACCAGTTCACCGGCGAGGTGGACTTGTTCAGCGAGCGGCAGATCATGGTGAACGGCCGGACCGGCTCCGATACGCGTCTGGTCCGCGTCGATCCACCGAGCTTCCGCAAGCTGGTCTCGGGGGAGCCGGACATCGGCGAGATCATCATGCGCGCCTTCATCCTGCGCCGCGTGGGCTTGATCCAGAGCGGGCAGGGCGGGGTGACCCTGGCCGGTTCCGCGCATGCCGCCGATACCGTGCGCCTGCGCAGCTTCCTGATCCGCAACGGCTATCCCTATCGCTTGCTCGATACCGACATCGATGAAGATGCCCGGCACCTGATCGATGGCTTCGGCTTGCATCCCTCGGAATGTCCGGTCGTGATCATGCCGGATCGCCGCGTGATGCGTTGTCCCACCACCTCCGAACTGGCCGATGAGCTGGGCATCACCATCGTGCTGGACAGCGATCACGTGCACGACGTGGCCGTGATCGGCGCGGGACCGGCCGGCCTGGCCGCGGCGGTGTACGCGGCGTCCGAAGGGCTGGACACCCTCGTGCTGGAGGCGCTTGCGCCGGGTGGGCAGGCCGGTACCAGCTCGAAGATCGAAAACTACCTCGGCTTTCCCACCGGCATCTCGGGCCAGGCGCTGGCGGGTCGTGCGCAGGTGCAGGCGATGAAATTCGGCGCGCACATGGCGATAGCACGCTCGGTGCAAGGCATGGATTGCTCCAGGCACCCCTACCGCCTGTTGCTGGACGACGGCACATCGGTGGCTGCCCGCGCGGTCGTCGTCGCCACCGGTGCGCGCTATCGCAAGCTCGATCATGTCGACTACGAACGGTTCGAAGGCCAGGGTATCCACTACGCCGCCACGGCGATGGAAGCCACGCTTTGCGCGGGCGAGGACGTGGTGGTGGTCGGTGGCGGCAACAGCGCAGGCCAGGCGGCGGTGTTTCTGGCGCGCACGGTGGCTCACGTGCATATCCTCGTGCGTGGCGACGGTCTTGCCGCCACGATGTCGGATTACCTCGTGCAGCGCATCGCGCAATCGCCGCGGATCACCCTGCACACGCGCTGCCAGATCGACCACCTCGACGGCGATGCCTACCTGCGGGAAGTGGGCTGGAAATGTGCCGACGGGACCCAGGCGCGGATCAAGGCGGGCAGCCTCTTCGTGATGATCGGTGCCGAGCCGAACACGGGCTGGCTCGAAGGATGCCTCGACCTCGACCGCAAGGGCTTCGTCCTGACCGGGCGCGATGCCGACGGTTACGCCACGCCTTCACCGTTCGCGACGACCCTGCGGGGGGTGTTCGCGGTGGGAGACGTGCGCTCGGGCTCGATCAAGCGAGTGGCGTCCAGCGTGGGCGAGGGCTCGGTGGTCGTGCAGGCGATCCACCGATTCCTCAATCCGTCACCCGTTTGACCCTCGGGTTCGCCGGGCGGCGAACTCAGACTTCGACCGCTGACGCATGCTCGCGCGTGGCCGAGAAGCGCACCGCCGGCCAGCGTTCCTGCGCGAGTTGCAGGTTGACGCGGGTCGGCGCGAGGTAAACCAGTTCGCCCGCGCCATCGATCGCGAGGTTGCCGGCGTTCTTCTCGCGGAATTCCTCGAGCTTCCTGGCGTCGTCGCAATGGATCCAGCGCGCGGTGGCGACCCCTACCTGTTCGAACGTGGCATCCACGTTGTATTCGTCCTTCAGGCGATAGGCCACGACGTCGAACTGCAGCACGCCCACCGCGCCGAGGATGAGGTCGTTGGACATCAGCGGACGGAAGAACTGCGTGGCGCCTTCTTCCGACAACTGGGCGAGTCCTTTCTGCAACGCTTTCATCTTCATCGGATCGCGCAGCCGCGCGCGGCGGAACAGTTCCGGCGCGAAGTTGGGAATGCCGGTGAACGACAGCGGTTCGCCTTCGGTGAAGGTGTCGCCGATGGTGATCGTGCCGTGGTTATGCAGGCCGATGACATCGCCGGGAAAGGCGCGTTCGACGATCTCGCGGTCGGAAGCCATGAACGTGAGCGCATTGGCGATGCGCACTTCCTTGCCCGTGCGCGTCTGCTGCATCTTCATTCCGGCGGTATAGGTGCCCGAGCAAACGCGCATGAACGCCACGCGGTCGCGGTGGGCCGGGTCCATGTTCGCCTGGATCTTGAATACGAAGCCCGTGAGTTTTTCTTCCTCGGGTTTCACCTCGCGCGTGAGGGTTTCACGCGATCGCGGCGACGGCGCATGCTCGACGAAGAAATCGAGCAGCAGCTGCACGCCGAAGTTGTTCACGGCGGAGCCGAAGAACACGGGGGTCTGCTTGCCGGCGAGATAGGCGTCGATGTCGAACGGATTGGACGCGCCCAGCACGAGTTCGAGTTCGTCACGCAGTTCATCCAGCGCGGCCTGGCCGATGCGGCCGGCGAGGTCCGGATGATCGAGGCCCTTGAAGATGGTGGAGTCCTGGCGGGTGAAGTTCTTGCCCGGCTCGAAGACATGCACTTCATCCAGCAGCACGTGGTAGACGCCTTTCAGGCGTGAACCCATGCCGATGGGCCAGGTGAGAGGCGCGCAGGCGATGCCGAGCACCGATTCGACCTCGTCGAGCAGTTCGATCGGCGGGCGGCCTTCGCGGTCCAGCTTGTTGATGAAGGTCATGATCGGCGTATCGCGCAGCCGGCAGACCTCCATCAGCTTGATCGTGCGTTCCTCGACGCCCTTGGCGCAGTCGATGACCATCAACGCCGAGTCGACCGCCGTGAGCACGCGGTACGTGTCCTCGGAGAAGTCGGCATGGCCCGGGGTGTCCAGCAGGTTGACGATGGCGTCGTTGTACGGGAACTGCATCACCGACGAGGTGACCGAGATGCCGCGCTCCTTTTCCAGCGCCATCCAGTCCGAGGTGGCGTGGCGCGCGGCCTTGCGGCTCTTCACCGAGCCGGCCATCTGGATGGCACCGCCGAACAGGAGGAGCTTTTCGGTCAACGTGGTCTTGCCGGCGTCGGGGTGGCTGACGATGGCGAAGCTGCGCCGACGGCGGGTTTCGGTGAGGTGTGAGGACATCGTTCTCGGGTCGCTGATTCTGGCTAACCCCCTATTCTATCAGGGAAGGTTGGGGAAGCCCGGGCTAGGGGAACGCCCGGTCCAGCCATTCGGGTACCGGGATGCCCTTGCCGCGCAGGAAGGACGGATTGAACAGCTTGGCCTGGTAGCGCATGCCGCCGTCGCAGAGCACGGTGACGATGGTGTGGCCGGGCCCGAGTTCCCGGGCCAGGCGCAGCGCGCCAGCCACGTTGACGCCGCTGGAGCCGCCCACGCAGTAGCCCTCGCGCTGGAGCAGGTCGTGCAGGACCGGCACGGACTCGGTGTCCGGGATCGTCCAGGCCAGGTCGACCGGGGCGTCGGCGAAGTTGGCCGTGATCCGGCTGCTGCCGATGCCCTCGCTGATCGAGGTGCCTTCGGCGACCAGCTCGCCGGTGTTGACGAAAGCCGCCAGCGCCGAACCGCCGGGATCGGCCAGGGCGATGCGGATATCCGGTCGCCGGGCCTTCAAGGCCCGGCCCACGCCGGCCAGGGTGCCGCCCGTACCCGCGGCGCAGACGAAACCGTCCACCTTGCCGCCGGTTTGCTCCCAGATCTCGGGTCCCGTATGGGCCTCGTGCCAGTCGCGGTTGGCCGTGTTGTCGAACTGGTTGGCGAACCACGCGCTGCCCGGCGCCTGCTCGTTCATCTTCTCGGCCAGGGCCCGGGCGACGTGCACGTAGTGCCCCGGGTCCTTGAAGGGAGCGGCGGGTACCAGCCGCACTTCGGCGCCGGTGACCCGCAAGGCGTCGATCTTCTCCCGGCTCTGGGTCTCGGGCATGACGATCAGCGTGCGGTGGCCCCGGCTGGCTCCGAGCAGGGCCAGGCCGATGCCGGTATTGCCGGCCGTGCCCTCCACCAGGACACAGCCGGGACGGATCAGGCCACGCCGTTCGGCATCGTCGAGCAGGCCCAGGGCGGTGCGGTCCTTCACCGAGCCGCCCGGGTTCAGGAACTCGGCCTTGGCCAGGATCTCGCAACCGGTGGCCTCCGATGCATGGCGCAGGCGAAGGAGCGGCGTCTGGCCGACGGCGGCGGCGAAGGAGATCTGGATAGGCATGGCCGGATGTTAACCCGCGCGGCCGTGAGCCGCCCAAGGCGCGCCCTGGTGGGAGCCGACCCTGTCGGCGATCACGCGGCAGCGGGCCAGGTTACGGCAAGCACCCATCGCCGACA
>NZ_JBPGXU010000167.1:0-4642 GCF_056755675.1 Luteibacter sp. KNZ12-1A
GGCTCTTTGTGGGAGCCGCTTCAGCGGCGATTTCCGCAGAGCCTCGGTGGGAGCCGACCCTGTCGGCGATGCCTCGCCCCAGGCCCTGAAACCCCTCAGCCCGGCAAATGCTCCTTAAGCGCCGCGACCAGTTCCTCTTCCTTGATCGGCTTCACCACATAGGCCTTCGCACCCTGGCGCAGGCCCCACACCTTGTCCGTATCCTGGTCCTTCGTGGTCACCAGGATGATCGGGATGTGCTTGGTGGTGTCTTCCTTGCTGATCGTGCGGGTGGCCTGGAAACCGTTGAGGTTCGGCATGACCACATCCATGAGGATCAGGTCGGGAATTTCGCGCTTGGCCACCTCGACGCCCTGGGCGCCATCTTCGGCGGTGATGGCCTCATGGCCCAGTTTCTCGACGATGCGCTTGATGCCAAGCAACTGAGACGGCGAATCGTCGACGATCAGGATACGAGCCATTCACTTTCCCCCGGGCCGATGCCCGATGTGTTCTCTTTGGTGACACCGGCCGTCCCGGCTGGCGTCTCGGACCCGCTGTGACGAAAAAACGTCGCGCGTGGCGCCTCTGGCGAGGGGCCATTCTACCGGCCGCCGCGCGGGTATCAATGGTGGGAGCGCAGATTGCCGCTCCATAGGGTGGTTATCCGCCGATACGAACGACGGTACGGCCGAACGAGCCACCTTCGAGCATCGTGCCGAAGACACTGGCCACATCCTCCAGTGCCACTTCCTTCGTGCAGATGGCGTCGAGGTGGCGTGGCCTCCACTCGCCGGAGAGTCGGTTCCACACCTCGTCGCGAATGTCACGCGCGGTGCCCGCCGAGGCCACGCCCAGCACGCTCACGCCGCGGATGATGAAGGGCATCACCGTGGTCGACAGCTCCGGACTCCCCGCCAGGCCGCAGATGGCGGCGTTGCCGTAGGGAGCGATCAGCGGCAGGAAGCCCGCCAGTGTCTTGCCGCCGACATTGTCGAGCATGCCGCCGTATGTCGCGGAATCCATCGGTTTGCCGCTGAAAGCGAGCTGGTGGCGGTCGACGCATTCGCTGGCACCGAGCATGCGCAGGAAATCGAAGCGGTCGGCCTTGCCACTGATGGCGTGCACCTCGTAGCCGGCGCGGCTGAAGATGTCGATGCCGAGCATGCCCACGCCGCCCGTGGCGCCAGTGATGGCGATCGGGCCTAGCGCGGGCGTCTGCCGGTTGTCGGTCATGCGAAGGAGCGCCAGCGCGGCGGTGAAGCCGGCCGTGCCGATGATCATCGCCTCGCGCGTGGTGAGCGAGGCGGGCAGGGCGACCGTCCATTCGGCGGGCAGGCGTACGTATTCGCCATAGCCGCCGTCGCGGGTCTCAGAGAGGCCGCTGCCGGTGGCGAGCACCTTGTCGCCTTCCTTGAACGCCGGGCTGGTCGACGCGACCACGGTGCCAGACACGTCGATACCGCCGTTCAAGGGGAACTTTCGCAAGATCTTGCCTTTGCCGGTGCCGGCCAAGGCGTCCTTGTAATTCACGGACGACCATTCGGCCTTGACCAGGACCTCGCCCGGAGCCAGGGCATCGGTGTCCATGGTTTCGATGCCGGCGCGATAACCAGTGTCGTCCTGGTGGATGCGGAACGCGCGGAAATTTGTCATGCGTGTGTCCTTGGGCGGAAGCGATCAGTCGATGCTATCGACAGACGTACCCGTGATCCACTTCGGCGTGTAGGTGGATTCGTAGCGCTTCATCCAGTCGAACAGCTGATCGATGTCGTCCCCGAACCACACCTGCTCGCGCTGGTTCTGCTTGACGAAGCCTTCCGCGACCATGTGGTCCATGCTCGCGGACAGGCCACGGTAGAAGCCACGCACGTCGAGGAAGGCGCAGGGATAGCTATGCAGGCCGAGTTGCGCCCAGGTGAGCATCTCGAACATCTCGTCCATCGTGCCGAAACCACCGGGCAGGGCCACGAAGGCGTCGGCGATCTCGTACATGCGCGTCTTGCGCTGGTGCATGGTCTCGACGACCTGCAACTCCGACAGTCCGGTATGGGCGACTTCCTTCTCGACCAGCTGGCGCGGAATGACGCCGATGACACGTCCACCGGCGGCGAGCGTGGCATCGGCGACGGCGCCCATCAGCCCGACCTTGCCTCCGCCGTAGACGAGCGCGATGCCTTCTTTCGCCAGCCGCGTGCCAAAGGCCCTGGCGGCTTCGGTGTATTCCGGATGCGAACCGCTGCTGGAACCGCAGTAGACGCAAAGGGAGGTGATCTCACGCATATTCAAGTTCTCCACGTTCCCTGAAACGACGAAGCCCGCCCATGCGTTGCGGCAGGGGCGGGCTCCGGTGACACATGGGAACGATCAGTTGCCCTTGTGGATGGCGCGCTTGTCGACCGACAGGGCCGCCTCGTGCACCACTTCCGACAACGCCGGATGGGCGTGGACGATGCGGGCGAGGTCTTCCGACGAGCCCTTGAATTCCATCGCCACGACGCATTCGTGGATCAGTTCGGAAACGACCGGGCCGACCATGTGCACGCCGAGGATGCGATCGGTTTCGGCGTGGGCGATCATCTTCACCTGGCCGATGCCTTCGTTCATCGCCACGGCACGGCCGTTGGCGGCGAACGGGAAGGACCCCGTGCGGTAAGGGATGCCTTCTTCCTTCAACTGCTCTTCGGTCTTGCCGACCCAGGCGATTTCCGGCTCGGTGTAGATGACCCAGGGCACGGTGTCGAGGTTGACGTGGCCCGGCTTGCCGGCGATCAGCTCGGCGACCATGACGCCTTCCTCGGAACCCTTGTGCGCGAGCATCGGGCCGCGCACGGCGTCGCCGATCGCCCAGACGCCATCGACACCGGTGTGGTTGTGCTCGTCGACGACGATGCGGCCGCGCTCGTCGAGCTTCACGCCCGTGTCGTCGGCCAGCAAGCCGGCGGTATAGGCACGACGGCCCACGGCCACCAGCAGCTTGTCGACGACCAGCGACTGCGCGTTGCCGTCCTTGTCGGTGTAGCCGACGTGGACTTCGTCGCCCTTGACCTCGGCGGAGGTGACCTTGGCGTTGACCTTGATGTCGAGGCCCTGCTTGGCGAACTCGCGCGCCGCCAGCTTGGCGATATCCTGGTCGGCCACGGCGAGGAACTTCGGCAGCGCTTCCAGGACCGTCACTTCGGCACCGAGGCGCTTCCACACGCTGCCAAGCTCGAGGCCGATGACGCCGGCGCCGATCACGCCCATGCGCTTGGGCACCTCGGTGAGGTCGAGCGCGCCGGTGTTGTCGATGATGTACTTGCCGTCGAACTTCGCGAAGGGCAGTTCGATGGGCACGGAGCCCGAGGCGAGGATGATGTTGGTCGCGGAGATGGTCTGGACGCTGCCGTCGTTGCCCGTGACTTCGACCTGGTTGCCCTTGAGCAGCTTGCCCTTGCCGAAATACGAGGTGACCTTGTTCGCCTTGAACAGCATCGTCACGCCGCCGGTGAACTGCTTGACGATCTTGTCCTTGCGGCCGATGAAGGTGCCGATGTCGATCTTCGGGTTCTCGGCGGTGATGCCGTGATCCTTGAAATTGTGCGTGAGGTTGTGGAACTGCTTGGACGAATCCAGCAGCGCCTTGGACGGGATGCAACCCACGTTGAGGCAGGTGCCACCGAGGGCGGCCTTCCCGTCCTTGCCGACGAAGGCGTCGACCACGGCGGTCTTCAGGCCCAGCTGCGCGGCGCGGATCGCGGCCACATAGCCCGCGGGGCCGGCACCGATGACGATGACGTCGAACTTGTCGCTCATTGCTTAGCTCCGGATGTCACTGCGGTATCTACCGCCAATATGGGGGCGGAACACGAAAACGGGAGTCTTTCGACTCCCGCCTTCACGTTTCGGCTCAACCGGCCATCACAGGCCGAGCAGCATCCGCTGCGGGTTTTCGAGCTGGTTCTTGATGTCGACAAGGAACAGCACGGCGTCGCGGCCATCGATGATGCGGTGGTCGTACGACAGCGCGATGTACATCATCGGGGCGGCGATCACCTGGCCGTTCTCGACCACCGGGCGCTCCTTGATCGTGTGCATGCCCAGGATGGCGCTCTGCGGCGGGTTCACGATCGGGGTGGAGAGCAGCGAACCGAAGGTGCCGCCGTTGGTGATGGTGAAGGTGCCGCCCTGGAGGTCGTCCAGGCCGAGCTTGCCGTCGCGCGCCTTCTTGGCGTAACCGATGATGCCCTTCTCGACGTCGGCGAAGGACATGTCCTGCACGTCGCGCAGCACCGGCGTGACCAGGCCCTTGTCGGTCGACACGGCGATCGAGATGTCCTGGTAGCCGTGATAGATGATGTCGTTGCCGTCGACCGAGGCGTTGACCACCGGGTAGCGCTTGAGCGCTTCGGTGGCCGCCTTGACGAAGAAGCTCATGAAGCCGAGCTTGACGCCGTTGGCCTTCTCGAACTGCTCGCCCAGGGACTTGCGCAGCTTCACCACCTCGGCGAGGTTCACTTCATTGAACGAGGTGAGCATCGCGATGGAGTTCTTCGACTGCATCAGGCGCTCGGCGATGCGGGCGCGGATGCGGGTCATCGGCACGCGCTCTTCCGGGCGGCTGCCGGGGGTCGGCTTGGCGGCCGGGGCGGCGGGCGCGGCCGGGGCGGAACCTGTCTCTTAT
>NZ_JBPGXU010000168.1:0-4431 GCF_056755675.1 Luteibacter sp. KNZ12-1A
AGATGTGTATAAGAGACAGGGCTACCACCGCACCAGGCCGGCTACCACCGACAGGCGTCAGCCGCGCAGATTGTCCAGGAACGCCTTGAGATCGTCGGGCAACGGGGCTGAAAAATCGTAGTTCTTGCCGCCGAGGTCGAAGCTCATCCGCGCCGCGTGCAGGAACATCCGCTTGAGTCCCTTGGCGCGGAAGCGTTTGTTGGCCTCTTCGTCGCCGTATTTCGGGTCGCCAGCCAGCGGGTGGCCGACATACTGGGCATGCACGCGGATCTGATGGGTGCGGCCGGTGCCGAGCGTGGCCTGCATCAGCCGGGCCCCGGGGTACTGCTCCAGTTCCTGGAAGAAAGTGAGCGACGGCTTGCCGGCGTCGTCCACACGGACCATGCGCTCACCGCCATGCATCACCGACTTGAGCAGGGGGGCGTTGACGTCGAATTTCGCCTTGCGCGGCGTGCCGGTCATGAGACAGAGGTATTGCTTGGTCACCTCGTTGTCCCGGATGAGCGCCTGCAAGCCGGTCAGGCCCGGACGGGAACGCGCCAGCACCAGCACGCCGCTGGTGTCGCGGTCCAGCCGGTGGACGAGTTCCAGGTGCTCGTTCGGCCGGGCCGCCCGCAGCAGTTCGATGGCGCCATGGCTCACCCCGCTGCCACCGTGGGCGGCGATGCCCACGGGCTTGTCGATCACCAGGAAGTGCTTGTCCTCGAAAATGACCGAATCGGCGACCGCCCGGACCATGCCCGAAGGAGCGACGCTTTCATCGCGCTCGGCCACGCGGACCGGCGGAATCCGCAGCATATCGCCGAGGGCTAGGCGGGTCTCGGGCTTGGCGCGCTTGCCGTTGATGCGCACCTGCCCCGTTCTCAGCAAGCGGTAGACCAGGCTGCGCGGCACTCCCTTGAGCAGGGTCATCAGGGCGTTGTCCACGCGCTGACCGTCCCTCTCGGGACCGATTTCGACCTGGCGCACACCTTGGCCGCCGTCGAGGGAAGTTACCGTCTGCATTGATAAAACTCGAAATTGATAGGATACTCGGCGGGCGCCAGGCTCCGCTGAAGACTCATCTCTCGCGGGGTGCCAGTACCGCCGCGTAAGGCGAGTGTCGCGCCATTCCGTCCGAGGGGTCGGAGGGCGAGGACACCCTACATCGTAGCGGTTCGGGTTGCGGTTGTCCGGCTAATCCGTAGGGACGCGGACCGGTTGCAAGGCGCTTATTCACGAATCACGCCGGGTCCAGGTATCGGTCCCGGATCCCATGCCGCTTGAAGCCTCACCGCTGCGGCGCGATCCCCGGCAGGCCGCCACTTGGGCGCCACCGCGGCGCGCGGCCGCGCGGCAAGGCCGAGGAACCCACAATGAAGCGTATGTTGATCAACGCGACTCAGCGCGAAGAGTTGCGTGTGGCCATCGTCGATGGTCAGAACCTGTACGACCTGGACATCGAGATCCCGTCCAGGGAGCAAAAAAAGGCCAACATCTACAAGGGCCGCATCACCCGCGTCGAACCCTCCCTGGAAGCCTGCTTCGTCGACTATGGCGCCGAACGCCACGGCTTCCTTCCCCTGAAGGAAATCGCCCGCGAGTATTTCAATCCGAACGCGGAAGGTAAGTCGAACATCCGCGAACTCCTCAAGGAAGGCCAGGAGATCATCGTCCAGGTCGAGAAGGAAGAACGCGGCAACAAGGGCGCCGCCCTCACCACCTTCATCAGCCTCGCCGGCCGCTACATGGTGCTGATGCCGAACAACCCCCGTGCCGGCGGCGTTTCGCGCCGCATCGAGGGTGAAGACCGGCAAGCGCTCAAGGAGGCCATGGAGCACCTGTCGGTACCCGACGACATGGGCCTCATCGTGCGCACCGCCGGCATGGGGCGCGACGCCGAGGAACTCCAGTGGGACCTGGACTACCTGCTGCAGCTGTGGAAGTCGATCTCGGCCGCCGCGAATTCCCAGAAGGCTCCCTTCCTGATCTACCAGGAATCGAAGCTGTTCATCCGGGCCCTTCGCGATTACCTGCGCAACGACATCGGCGAGATCCTCATCGATGAGGAGTCGCTGTTCAACGACGCCCGCGACTTCGTCCAGCAGGTGATGCCCAACAACCTGCGCAAGCTCAAGCTCTACCAGGATCCGACCCCGCTCTTCTCGCGGTACCAGATCGAGACCCAGATCGAGAGCATCTTCGAGCGCAATGTCCGCCTTCCCTCGGGCGGTTCCATCGTCATCGACCAGACTGAAGCCCTCACCGCCATCGACATCAACTCGTCGAAGGCGACCAAGGGCAGCGATATCGAGGAAACGGCGTTCAACACCAACCTCGAAGCCGCTACCGAGATCGCACGCCAGCTGCGTATCCGCGACGCCGGCGGCCTGATCGTCATCGACTTCATCGACATGGACAGCCCGCGCCACCAGCGCGAGGTCGAAGAGCGCCTCAAGGAGGCGCTCAAGGCCGACCGTGCGCGTGTCCAGATCGGCCGCATCTCGCGCTTCGGCCTCCTGGAGATGTCCCGCCAGCGCCTGCGTCCGAGCCTCGGCGAAGCGACCCAGATCGTCTGCCCGCGTTGCGAGGGCCACGGTCACATCCGCAGCGTGGAATCGCTGGCGCTGTCCACCCTGCGCCTGATCGAAGAACACGCGATGAAGGAGAACACCGGGCAGGTCCTGGTGCAGGCGCCGGCCACGGTCGCCAACTTCATGCTCAACGAGAAGCGCGCCAGCATCGTCGAGATCGAACTGCGCCACAGCGTGCACGTGGTCGTGGTCGCCGACGAGAAGCTGGAAACCCCGCACCTGGAGATCACCCGTATCCGCGAGGCGGATATGGGCGAGCACAGCAAGCCCAGCTACGAGCGGACCACGCCGATCGCGGCCGCGGCCCTGCCCAAGATGGGCCAGGCCCTCGGCAGCGGCGAGCAACCGCTGGTGACAGGCGTGGTTCCGAGCACGCCCGCTCCGCTGCGTGAAGAAGACACCGACGCGGTCGTGGCCGCACCGGTCGCGGCCAGCCGCGCGCCCGCTCCGGCGGCGCCTTCCGGTGGCTTCTTCTCCCGCCTGTTCGGCAGCCTCTTCGGTGGCGGCACGGCGGCGGCGCCCGCACCGGCGCCCGCACCCGCTCGTCGCGAGGATTCCCGCCAGGGCGGTCGCAGCGACCGCGGCCCGCGTCGCGACGATCGCCGTGGCAACGAAGGACGCGGCGGCCGTGGCGAGCCGCGCCAGTCGCAGGGTCAGCGCAAGGACGGCAATCCGCAGGCCAAGGGCCAGCAGCCCAAGGCGGGTAACAAGCCGCAGCAGGGACGCGGCGAACCACGCCAGGGCGAGGAGAAGCAGGCCCGGCAGAAAGATGCCCAACAGGGCCGCCAGGGCCGCCAGGAACAGGCCGCCCAGGGTGGCGAGAACAATCGTCGCCAGCAGCAACCGCGAGGCGAGCGGAAGCCACAGGGCGAGAACGCCGACAAGGCCGTGACGGCCGCCGTAGCCGCGACCGCGGCGACGCAGGCAGCGACGCCGCCCTCGCCGCGCGTTCCGGCGGACAGGTCGGCCCCACCGGCGACGAAAGACGAAGACAAGCTGAGCCAGGTCGCTACCGATACGCCGGCGACGGACATCGAAGCGACGATCGCAACGGATGCCAACACGCCTCCGGGCGAAGGCACGAAGGAAACCGAGGGTGGCCAGCGCCGCCGTCGTGGCCGCCGCGGTGGCCGCCGTCGCCGTCGCCAGGAAGACGGTAGCCAGGCGGGTGCCATCGAAGGCGCCGGCAACGCCGAGGATATGGACGACGAAGACGGCGACGACGCGTCCCCGGCCGAATCCGGTCGGACCGAAGCCGCCCGTACCGAGACCGCGCGGTCGAGCGCCAGTGTCCCGCCGATGCTCGACACCGTCGAAGCCGCCGAGAACGCCTTCGCGGTGGAAGCCCCGGTCCATACGGGCTCGCACCCGGTCGAGGTCGACCTGGCCGATGAAGACAGCGTCCCGTCCGCGTTGACCCTGCCCTCCCTGCCGAAGCTCCCGCCCATTCCGGGGCATGCTCCCGCACCCGCACCGACCGCGCATGTCCCGACGGAAGCCGCCAGCCCGGCCGACTCGGCGCAGACCCGCACCACGGAACGTCGCCAGACCGAATCGGATGCTCCGCTCAAGAGCGCCCCGGTGACAGGCTCGGCGCCGGTCCCGGCCGCCGCGCCCATCCCCGCGTCAGCCACGTCCGTGGACGAGCCAGTCATCGAACCGGCCCCTCTTACCCGGCCGGCATCCGTGCTCGACGCACCCGCTCGCGGCATTCTTCCTGAAACAGAGGAAGTGACGCCGGTGCAGGCGCCTTCGAAGGCTGTCGTCAACGAAGACGCCCCCGCGGAAGAATCCGCGAGCAAGCCGGTAACGCCCCGGACCGAGGACGCATCCAAGGACCTGTCTCTTATACACATCT
>NZ_JBPGXU010000169.1:0-4350 GCF_056755675.1 Luteibacter sp. KNZ12-1A
CCCGCACTGCCCACCGACACCACGCCCTGCACGGGCACCGCGACGCCGCTGAATGCCTCGTTGCCACCGCCCGTGCGATCGGCCACCGAGTCGCTGCCGATGGCGACGCCACCCTGGACGGAAGCCGATGCCCGCGCACCCAGCGCCACCGCACCGGTGCCACTGGCATTGGCCTGGGCGCCCGCCGCCATGGCGTCGTCGGCGGAGGCTTGCGCCGCGCCACCCAAGGCGATGCTCTCGTTGCCTGTCGCGTCGGCGGCCACGGCGACGGATTGGACGTCCAGATAGGGCGAGAGCCCGGCCGCAATAGCATTCACCCGGCTGTTCAAGGCGAAGACCGAGTCGTCGAGGGACGTGAACGCATCGCCGGCATTGGCGAACGAGGCCGACGAAACGTTGCCGCCTGCGTCCACCGGGCGCAACGCATACGCGGGTGCGGTGAAGATCGCGGTGACGGGGTCGAAAGCCGCACCGCCGCCCAGATAGCCCGCCAGGGCCTGGGTGATCGATCCGAGCTGGGCGCCGTTGACGGCATCCGAACTCGTCGGGGCGAGGCTGCCGGCGGCGAGATTGTGCACGGCGACGGCTGTGCCGGAGCCGTCACCGACCAGCGTGAGCGAGTTGAGTGGGTTCCCCGCGCCATCATTGTCGTAGAGCACCGACAGGCGGCTGAGATCGGTGAGGCCGGTGGATACCGCGCGCAGCTGCGCCACGTTCGCCACATCGGTATCCAGGGTGCCTGCGGCCACGCCTGTGACCTTGCGACCGCCGAGATTCACCTCACCCGTCGAGCTTTGCGGCGCGGTCAGCCCAAAAGCCGTGTAACCGGCTTCGGCACCGACGCTGGTGGCCGATCCATTGCCGATGGCTATGCTGTCGGCATGCGACGCGGTCGCGCCGTTGCCGATCGCGATCGCGTTGTTCGACGACGCGGTGGTGGCACCGCCGATGGCGATGGCCTCCGTGCCGGTCGCCGAAGGCAACACGCCCGTGGAATTGATCGCGACGTAATCCACGCCATTGGTATAGAACGTGTTGAGCCGGAGATTGAGGTTGCCGATGGAGGTGCCGAGATCGGTGAAGGTGCTGGTCACGTCGGCGTGCGTACCGACGCTCACCGCTCCCGCCGCATCGACGTGCGTGACGTTGAACGTCGGCGCGGTGAACACGCCGGTGGGACCGGCGGCCGTGGTGCCACCCAGGAAGGTCGCCACCGCCTGGTTGGTCGTATCGAGCTGTGTGCCGTTGACGGCATCCAGGCTGCCGGCGGCGAGCGATCCCGCCGCGAGGTTGTGCACGCCCACCGCGCCCGTGCCCGCGCCGACCAGGGTCACCGAGTTCGTCGGCAAGCCACCGCCGTCGGGGTCGTAGGTCACCGCGAGCGGATCGAGCGCGGAGACTTGCGAGATCGCACCCTGGAGCTGCAACACGTTCACGGCGTCGTAGCTGTCGGTGCCCGCGGCAACGTGGGTGAGCTGGCGTTCGTTGCCCGCGCTGCCGATGGACACGGCGCCGACGGATGTCTGTGGCGCGGCAAGCCCGAATGCGATGTATCCGGTGGCCGCGGCGCGATCGGCGATCGACGCGTTGCCGAGGGCGACACTGTTCACCTGCGACGACGTGGCGTTCGCGCCGACGATCGTCTGCGCATTGGCAGTGCCCGAGGCGCTGTCGCCAATCACGACGGAGTTGCCCTTGCGCGCGGCGAAATCGTTGGTCGGCACGCCGGTCGGATCGTTCGGGTCGTTGCGGCCGGAGCCGGGAAACACCGTATCGGCGTCTTCCGCGGGAAGCGTATGGCTCGCACCGCGGCCGATGACCACTTCCTGCGATCCGTTGGCCGTCGCCTTGTCGCCGACGATCACCTGGTTGTCCTGGGCGGGATTCACGGCCCAGCAACGAACCAGCGGAATACCCAGCAGGCTCGCGCAGTCGGACGACCAGGCAGGCGCGCCGTTCGGCAGCAGGATGCCGCCACCACCGGCGAAGAATCCGTCGGTGCCCCGGTTGACGTTGGTGATATAGCTTGCCGACGTGACGCCGCCAAGCAAGGTCAAATGCTGGTTCTGCCCCATGAGGGTGCCGTTGATCGCCGTGGAGACGGGCGTCAGGTTGACCAGGCTGAGGCTACCGATGCCGATCGTCTGGAACGTGCCGGTGACGTTGACGGCGGCGAGGTTCAGCGCGCCGCTGCTCAGGTATTGCGCATTGGGATTGAGCAAGGAGGTGAGCGTGGGCGACAGCGCGCCACCGACATTGCCGACCAGACCGCCGGTTCCCAGGATCAGGCCGGCAGGGTTGGGTTCGGCCGGCAACGGGTAGCGGGGATCCCCCGGTGCGATCGCCATGGGCGACACGATCGGGCCCGTGGTGGCATATGGGGTCGAGGTAAACGCCGCGCGCATCGATGGCGAGGTCGCGAGGATGCCTTGCATCGCGACCGTGGCCGCGTTGTCGTCCTCGTCCTCCTCCGTGGTCTCGGCCGTCGTATCGGATGGCGCCGTGGACGCCGCGCTCGACGTGGGCGTAACGGTGGGCGCACCGCCGGTCGCGGTGCTTGCGACGGGTGCGGGTGGCGGACTCGACGAGCCGTCCACTTGCGCCTCTTGCGCCAGGGCGTCAGCCGCGAAGAAAGAGGTCATCAACATCATCGCCGCCTGCGCCGCCACGCGCCGGTAAAGGAGCGCGCACCGCACGGCGCGCCCCGGCAGATCGAGGATCCGAAGATTCATTGTTCTTTCCCCTAACGATGGGTCGACCGCGTCGTGCGCGGACGGCTCGATTAGAGGATCGACCGGGGTGCGGAGTTGATCAATTGCGGCAACGGCGTAGTCGGATGCGGCAACGCGCTAATCGGAAACGGCACCTCCCTGTGCCGCGATGCATTACCAGCCGTCGTATTCCTCGACCGCGGAGAGGTCCTCCGTCGGCGAGCTGCGAGTGAGCGTCTCACGTGGTTGTTCACCGAACACGCTGCGGTACTTTTCCGCGAAACGCGAAAGGTCCCACATACCGCAACTGAGCGCGACCGATTTCACCGAACGGCGGCCGGCTTCCGCCGTCACCAGGCTGCGATGCGCCGTGCACAGGCGAAGCATCGCCAGGTAACGGTTGGGCGGAATGCCCAGCAGGTCGTCGAAGGCATAACGCAACCCGCGCTCGCTCGCACCGGCCGCCTGGCAAAGCTCCTGTGAATAGATGTCGCGACGCAGGTTCGCCCGCATGAAGCGTTCGGCCCGCCGCACCACCTGGTAATGCGCGCGCCTGCCGCGCGATGCCACGGGCCGCTCCTCGGGCGACGAGGCCAGGGCGACGCGGATATGCTCGTCCAGCAGGTCCTCGATCGGACCCATGACCGGATCCCCCGCCTCTTTCACCTGGCTCGCGATCTGCCGGTACGCGCGCTTGAGATGACCGGAGTGCACCGAGAAGAGGCGCAGGCGCTGTGCGGCCATGTCGACATCGGCGTGGTCCGAGGCGAGGAAACGCGAGCGAAAGCGCGCGTACGGGGCCACCACCATGGTGAAGCGCGTGCCGCGTTCGAACATGAAGTCGGTGGGGGTCCCTCGCAACAAGGTGACCGCCATGTCCGACTCCACGCTGATGCCCTGGCACCAGCTGCGCTCGCCGGCCTCATGCAGGTAGACGAGCATGCAAGCGTCTTCGGGAACCGTCAGCGAGCCGCGAACGTCGAAGTCGATATGCGCCGTGAGATAGGTCACGCCATCTTGCATCTTCGACGCGATGTATGCGCGAGGTCGCGCAGGGCTCAATGTCAACAAGTCCACTTCGCAAAGACCCAGCGAAGCGCCCAGTGTCACCAGATCGTAGTCTTCCAGACCAGGCACATCGGAAGGACGGCTCATGCGATAACCTCCCTGCGGATTGACCTCGTTGTCCTCGTCTGCATCGACGGGAACGGACTCCATTGCGGATACCGTTTCCCGGCAACGCCCCTGTCGTTGCCCGTACTTTTCCGGACATACCCCATGACACACATCTCCCACCCCCTGCGTCATACCGCAGGCACTGGACCCGCGGTCTTGCTCCATGCGCCGAAGCACTCCCTTCCGAATGAAATCATCGGCGCTGCCTATAACTAACGGTGTATGGGAGCAAATGCCAGTACTTTGTGAATTTGCCGATTCGGCATATCGACCTTACGAACCCCTGGAAGACTTGGCAGAACTAGTGCTTGGGACAGGATGGGCAGGCAGGGCTCCGCTGCGGCTACACTCGGTGCCGTGTTTCCAGCCCATAAGGGAAAGCCCCGACGATGCGACGCCTCGTTCTCGCCTGCCTGACCGTCCTCACCCTGGCCGCCTGCCAGTCCCACGATGAAGACAAGAC
>NZ_JBPGXU010000170.1:0-4291 GCF_056755675.1 Luteibacter sp. KNZ12-1A
GCCCCCCTACGCCGCCGCCCGCCACCTACCCATCTACCGCGAGCCCGCTTACAGCTCCGCGCGGAACTCCACGCCCACCACGCGCGGATCGTTGACGAACGCGGTGCGGTTGTTGAAGTCGATGCCGCCGGTGATCACCTTCTTGTTGGTGATGTTGCGGCCGTACAGGGCGATCTCGCGCTTGCCGAACTCCCAGTTGTAGCCGATGCGGATGCCGCCTTCGAGGAACGGCTTGCTGCGGAACTCCTGCGAGTCGTACAGGAAGAAGTTCACTTCGCTGCGGTAGTTCCAGTCGGTGTACACGAAGAACTCGCCACTCTCGCCATAGGGGATGCCATAGCGTGCGGTCCAGGTGCCAATCCACTTCGGTGCGTTGGGCAGCACGTTGCCGTCGATCAACGCATTGCCGGTGGCGTTGAGCGGGTCGAGCACGGTGCAGCCGCCGCCGCACGGTGCCACCGCGAGGTTGCGATCCTTCAGCTCCGTATGGTTGTAGCTGCCGCCGGCGGTCATGTAGAACTGCGGCGTCAGGTAGGCCTCGAGGTCGAACTCGGCGCCGTAGCCCTCGGTCTTCTTCGCGTTGATCAACTGCGTGACGTTGGTCGCACCACCCACGGCGGTGAGCTGCTGGTTGTGCATGTTGTACTTGTAGACGTCGGCATTGAAACGCAGCTTGTTGTCGTCGGTGGTCGACTTGAAGCCGATCTCGTACGAGGTGATCGTCTCCGGCTTCGCCGTGGAGATGCTGTTGGCGAAGTTGATGCGGCCCTGCACGCTCGGTGCGCGGAAGCCATTGGCGATGCGCGCATAGACGTTCGCGTTCTTCGACAACTGCCAGGTGCCGGTCAGATCGCCGCTCCAGCGGGCGTCGGTCGGATCCGAGGTGAGCGGGCCCACCGGGCCGGTGAAGCCGAGGAAGCGTTCGGCCTTGAAGTCACGCTTGTCGTGCGACCAGCGCGCACCGGCACGCACGTCGAATTCGTCGGTGAACTGGAAATCGGCCGAACCGAACACGGCCCAGGCCTTCGTGCGCTGGCTCTGGTCCACCCAGCCATTGAGGACATGGTTGTTCAGGGTGTCGTACGAGAAGTTGGTGATCGCGATGTCTTCGTCGAAGTAGTACGTGCCCACCTGCCACTTCAGGCGCTCGGCGCTGTCGTTGGAAAGGCGGAATTCCTGGGTGATCTGGCGGTCCTTCGGCAGCGCATCGGCGGTCTCGGAGTAGAACGGCGTGACGCGGTTGGTGAAGCTGGCCTTCGCCGGCGTGCCCGATGCGTCATAGCCGCCGTCGACGTCGCCGAGGCTGTACGTGGTCGCGCGTTCCAGGCCCGTGATCGAGGCGAAGTTGAGGTCGCCGAAGTGCCAGTTCAGGTGCAGGTTGCTGCCCCAGGTGAACAGGTGCTGCTTGTTGCGACCGTCCTGCGAGACGGAATCGCGGTCGAAGCCGGGGACGAACTGGTCGCCACCCAGGGTGATCGAGTTGGCACGGTTGACCATCGCGCTGCCGTCGAGCCAGCGGCCGTGCACGTTGATCAACGCGTCGAAGTCTTCCGTGGCCTTATAGAGCGCCTGCAGGCGGATGGCGCGATCGTTGTAGCCACCCAGGTCGTCCTTCTTGCCCGTGTAGTCGTTGTCGATCCAGCCATCGCGGTGCTGGGCGAGGGCGGAGACGCGGCCCGACCAGCTCGAACTGATCTTGCCGCCGATCGCGGCTTCCGCATTGGCGGTACCGTACGAGCCATAGGAAACGCGCGCGTAGTCTTCGGTTTCCTGCGTGGGCTTGCGCGATTCGAACTTGATCACGCCGGCCGGGGAGTTACGGCCGAACAGGGTGCCCTGCGGACCGCGCAGCACTTCGACCTGTTCGAGGTCGAACAGGGGGAAGCCCTTGAGGATGGGGTTTTCCTGGACGATGTCGTCGTAGACCATCGACACCGGCTGCGACGCGTTGAGATCGAAATCGCTGTTGCCGAGGCCGCGGATGTAGAAGCGCGGAAACTCGCGGCCATAGGACGTCTCGGCGTACACGCTGGGTGCGCGGGAAGCCAGTTGCAGCACGCCGTCACCCGCCTGGCCGAAGGACTCGAGCTTCTCGGCCGTCACCACGGTCATGGAGATGGGCACCTTTTGCAGGTCTTCCGTACGCTTTTCCGCGGTCACGTTGATGGTCTGCAGGGTGGCCGTACGGGTCGGAGCGCTGGACGGCTGCGTGTTGGACGAGGCGTCCTGGGCGATGGCCGCGCCGGCGGTGAGCGCCGTGGCGATGGACAAGGCGATGACGAGACGTCGCGGCATGCGGCGCGAGCTTGCGAGAGACATGTTGTGGTTTCCGCCTGGAATGGGACTGGGTGAGAGTGCCTCGCCGACGACGGCCGGGCCGTCGTCCCCTGGCGAGGGCGCGTCTGGCCCGAATTATCCCTGTGTCACCGTCATGACGAAAGTGTTGCGCTGCGGTAACGGCCCGCTGCCACATGGCGTGGCGTGTGTCACGTAAGTGAAATGCGCGGACGTTAACGTGCGCCGGATCGACGCGGATAACGCTGTTTGCCACTTTTAGGCACGTTATCGGCGACGTTTGAGGTTTTTCTCAATCCATTCGGAGCATGAGCGCGATGAAGAGACTTCCCCTGGCCGCCGCCTTCTGGACGATGTGCGGTACCGCGGCCGCCGAGGGCGCCCCCCAGGCTGCCGTCGAGTTGTACGTCGATACGAACACGCGGCAGATATTCGCGGAGCCGGGCCCGGGCCGTCAGCGCCTGGGCCGGTTCGTGCAGGCGAGCGACGAGGCGGCCCCGGCGGCGAGCGTGGCGACGACGGGAACGGCCACCCCGGCAGCCTCCGGCGCGGCCGGCACCACGGCTTCCTCGTCTCCCGCCATCGCCACGGCCAAACCCGCGTCGTCGTCGGCCAAGGCCTGGTACGAGAAGATCGGCATCCGCGGTTACGTGCAGATGCGTTACAACCAGGAACTCGGCGAGGACGCCAAGGACCTCAAGTCGCCGGGCGATCGCTTCATCGGCCGCGAACAAGGTTTCGGCATCCGCCGTGCGCGCGTCGTCATCAGCGGCGATGTCACCGACAACATGTCGATCTACATCCAGCCCGACCTCGCCAGTACCCCGTCGGGCTCGAGCACCACCCACTTCGCCCAGCTGCGTGACGCGTACGCCGACCTCTGGCTCACCAAGGACAAGACCTGGCGCATTCGCGCGGGTCAATCCAAGGTTCCGTACGGTTGGGAGGATCTGCAATCGAGCCAGAACCGTCTCGCCCTCGACCGTGCCGACGCGCTGAATTCCGGCGTGCGCGACGAGCGCGACCTCGGCGTGTTCGCCTACTGGTCGCCGACGGTGGCGAAGGAGCGCTTCGCCTATCTGCAGAAGTCGGGCCTCAAGGGTTCGGGCGACTATGGCGTGATCGGTTTCGGCGTCTACAACGGGCAGGGCGCGAACCGCCCGGATCGCAACGACCAGCTGCATTCCGTCGTCCACTTCTCGTATCCGTTCAAGTTCGCCAACGGGCAGTATCTCGAGGTCGGCGCGGATGCGTACTCCGGCCGCTACAAGGTGAGCACGGGCTCCGCGACGATCGATGGCCGCACGTTCACGCCCGGCGTGGATGCGCCGGAAGCGGGATCGACGGATCGCCGCGTGGCCGCGCATGTCGTGTATTACCCGCAGCCGTTCGGGTTCCAGGCCGAATGGACCGTGGGCAAGGGGCCGGAACTCGACATCGCCCGGCGCATGGTGCGGACGAAGTCGCTGCGTGGCGGCTATGCGCAGGTGATGTACAAGTTCGACGGCGGCTTCGGTTCACTGATGCCGTATGCGAAATGGCAGACCTATCGCGGCGCGGCCAAGTTCGACACGAACGCACCGCGGATGGAAGTCGACGAACTCGAAGCCGGCGTCGAGTGGCAGCCGTCGAACGCGATCGAGCTGGCGGTGGCCTACGCGAACATGCGCCGCACCGATGTCAGTGCCGCGCCGTATCGCAAGATCGACGGGCAGTTGTTGCGGGTACAGCTGCAGGTCAATTACTGACAGCAGAAAGGCAAGCCTGGTGGGAGCCGGCCCTGTCGGCGATGCTCTGGCTTCAGGAGGGCTTCGCTCCGCAGGAATCGCCGACAAGTCGGCTCCCACACAAAGCCTGTTCCCACACAAAGCCGGCTTCCACACAAAGCCGCTCCCACACAAAGCCGCTCCCACACAAGGTCGGCTTCCATCCAAAGCCGGCTTCCCTAAGAAGTGGTTGCCGCCATGGAGGCGGCTGCAACGAAAACCTGGTGGGA
>NZ_JBPGXU010000171.1:0-4081 GCF_056755675.1 Luteibacter sp. KNZ12-1A
GCCGTGCGCTCGCCCGCCAGCGAGGCGCCCAGCCGCTCCAGCTCGGCACGCAGGTCGACATCGAGTTCGCCCTGCGCCGGCTTCGGACTGAACAGCGGGTCGCCGGCGTCTTCGTCACGCGCGCTGAAGGATTCCCGCGCCTCGGCGTCCAGGTCGTCCCGCTCGTCGCCGAACACCGGCTCGCGGCGCTCGCGCGCGCGTTCGGGCTGTTCCTGCACCGGTTTTCGGCGCCCTTGCTCCTTGCGTGGCTGGCCGAACAGCCAGAGCAGCACGAGCACGACGATGCCGACGAAGAGCATCGGGATGCCTACCGCGGGATTCCAGGCGAGGCCGATGACGGGGTTCATGGTCGATTCCTTGGATGTGATGCTTAGGCGACGCCGACGAGCTTGGTTGCCTCGGCCAGGTCGACCTGGACGAGACGCGACACGCCCGGTTCGCGCATGGTAACGCCGCAGAGCTGGTGTGCGGCTTCCATCGTGGCCTTGTTGTGGCTCACGAAGATGAACTGCACCTTCTCGCTCATCTCGCGGACCATGGCCGAGAAGCGGCCGACATTGGCCTCGTCCAGCGGCGCATCCACCTCGTCCAGGAGGCAGAATGGCGCGGGATTGAGACCGAAGATGGCGAACACCAGCGACACGGCGGTAAGTGCCTTCTCGCCGCCGGAAAGCAGCGTGATGTTCGACACGCGCTTGCCGGGGGGCCGCGCCATGATCGCCACGCCGGTGTCGAGCAGGTCTTCGCCGGTGAGTTCGAGATAGGCGTGGCCGCCACCGAACAAGCGCGGGAAAAGCTCCTGCACGCCCGCGTTGACCCGGTCGAACGTTTCCTTGAAACGCTGGCGCGTTTCGCGGTCGATCTTCTTGATCGCCCCTTCGAGCGTCTCCAACGCGCTGGCGAGATCGGTCAGCTGCGCATCGAGGTATTCCTTGCGCTGCGACTGCTCGGCGTGCTCCTGGATCGCGGCGAGGTTGACCGGTTCCAGGCGGGCGATCTTCTGCGACAGTTCGACCAGCTGCTGCTGCCAGCGCTCCGGTTCGGCGTCCTCGGCGAGTTCGGCGAGCAAGGCCTCCAGTTCGAGCCCGGAGGCGGCGATGGCCCCGGCGAGCTGCTCCGCGCGCAGTTGCAGGGCCTGCGCGGCGAGCCTCTTTTCCGACACGCTCTCGCGCACCTGGTTGAGCACGTGCTCGATACGCTGCCGCTCCTGTTCGAGGCGGCGGAATTCGGCGTCGCAATCTTCCAGGGCACGGCGTGCTTCGACCAGTTGCTTGTCGACCAGCAGGCGCTGGTCGAGGTAGGTCTGCCGCTCGGCCTCGAGTTCGGCGATGGGGTCGGACCCCGCGGCGAGTTGCTGGTCGATCTCGTCACGGCGCGCCATGACCTGGCGAAGCTGCGTGTCGAGGCGGCCCAGCGCCTGTTCCAGTGAACCGAGCGCGGAACGCTTGGACTCCATGCTCAACGCGAGCTGGTGGGCCTGCTCGGCGGCTTCGCGCGCGTTGATCCTCGCTTCCTCGCGTGCTTCGAGCAGCTCGCGGCGTTCGTTTTCCAGCCCGCGGCGCTCGTCTTCCCGATCGCCCATGTGGCCCACCGCCTCGTCGAGGCGCGCACGGGCTTCGCGGGTCTGTCCTTCGAGTTCGTCGAGCTGTTCGACGATGACCGAGATCTCGCCGCCGACCTTTTCGGCGCGGGCGCGTGCCGTTTCCATCTTGCCGCGATGGCTCTGCAACTGGCCGGCCAGTTCGGAAAGTCGGCGATGCGCCGCGTAGAGATCGCGCTGCGCGTCGTCGCGCTGGCGTTCGGTCTCGAACTTGCGCGTGCGCAATGTTTCCAGTTGTTCGGTGCGCTCCTCGATGGAGGCCTCGAGCGTTTCGATCTGTTCGGCGAGCTGGCGGATGTCGCGCTCGCGGGCGAGCACGCCCACCTGGTTGCCCTGCGCGCGCAACACACGGGCCCAGCCCGGCCCCATCCAGGCGCCATCGCGGGTGATGACCGACTGGTGCGGCGCCAGCGAGGCGAGCCGCGAGGCGGCGTCCTGGACCGAATCGGCCACGAAGACATGACCGAGCAGGTTCACCGCGGCCAACGGTCCGCGCACATGGGCGGCCAGCGTACCGGCGCTGCCGGGGCCGCCCTGCTCGCGCGCGAACAAGGCGACGTCGGCCTGGCCCAGCGCTTCGAATTCCGGCGTCAGCGCTTCCGGGGCGTCGACCAGCACGCCATCGAGCACGCCGGCCAGCACGGTTTCCACGGCGGATTCGTAACCGGGATCCACTTGCAGGGATTCGCCGAGGCGGCGCGAGCGGTCCAGGCCGAGGCGGGCCAGCCAGCCGCTGGCGGCGGTTTCTTCCTGGCCCAGCGCCGCGCTTTGCAGGGCTTCCAGCGAAGCCTGCCGGCCGCGCGCGGTCTGCAACTGCTGGCGGGCGTCGTTCAACGCCGACTGTACCTGGCGTTCCTCGTCGAGCACCCGTTCATAGGCGACCTTGTGCTGGTCGAGCACGCCGCCGAGTTGCTCCACCCGTTCGCGATGGGTCTCGTGTTCGGTGTCCAGTTGCTCGGCGGCCGCGTCGAGCGCGGCGACGTCGGTGGCGCGCTGCTCGGCTTCCAAGGCCTCCCGGCGCTTGGACAGGTCGACCGCCTGACGGTCGAGGTAGGCCAGCTTGGTGCGCTCCACTTCCGCGGCGCGGCTGGATTCGGAGGCGCCGCGCGTATGCGTGTCCCAGCGCTGCTGCCAGTCGGCGAGCCTGGCTTCCGTCGAGCGCTGCGCCTCGCCCGTCTCGTCCTGGATCTGCTGCAGCGATTCCAGCTTCGGCTCGCCTTCGGCCAGCGCCATGCGCAAGGCCTCGATCTGTTCGCGATCGGCGCCGATGTGGCCCTGCAGTTCCTCGTATTCCCGATCGGCATCGGCACGCGAACGCGTAAGGCGCTCGTTGAGGTCGCGGTTGTGCCGCACCTGTTGCTCGACGCGCGCTATCTCGGCGCCGACCTTGTACACCTCGGCCTGCACCTGGTTCATGTGTTCGCTGGCGCCCTGATGGCGCTCGCGCACGCTTTCCAGCTGCGCCTCCACCTGGCGCTGCGTGGCGAGGTGCTTCTCGATCTCCAGCTCGGCCTCGCGCAGGCCGGAACCCTCGCCCTCGTGGCGACGGTGAAGCGTGCGGTATTCCAGCGCGCGCAACTCGGCCTCCCGGCGGGTGTGCTCTTCCTTGAAGGCCTTCCAGCGCTCGGCGGCGCGGGCCTGGCGATTCAGGTGGTCGAGCTGTTTCTCGACCTCGTCGCGCACGTCGCGCACGCGGTCGAGGTTCTCTCGCGTGGACTTGATGCGGCTCTCGGTCTCCTTGCGGCGCTCCTTGTACTTGGAGATGCCGGCGGCCTCCTCCAGGTGCGTGCGCAGTTCCTCCGGCGCGGCCTCGATGATCTGGCTGATCATGCCCTGCTCGATGATCGAGTAGGAACGGGGCCCGAGGCCCGTGCCGAGGAAGAGGTCGGTGATGTCGCGCCGACGGCAGCGTGCGCCGTTGAGGAAATAGGCGGACTGGCCGTCGCGGCTGACCACGCGCTTCACCGAGATCTCGGCGAAGCTGGCGTATTCGCCCTGGATGGTGGCGTCGCTGTTGTCGAAGATCAGCTCGACCGCGGCCTGGCCCACGGGCTTGCGCGCGCTCGAACCGGAAAAGATGACGTCGGTGAGCGAGTCGCCGCGCAGGCGGCTGGCAGCCGATTCACCCATCACCCATCGAATGGCGTCGATGATGTTCGACTTGCCGCAGCCGTTCGGGCCGACGACGCCGGTCATGTTGGTGGGCAGGTGCAGCGTGGTGGGGTCGACGAAGGACTTGAAACCCGCCAGCTTGATCGTGGTCAGACGCATTATGGTTTCCGTTGGGACGCGGCCGTGGACTCCGTTCGGGAGCCTCCCCCTGGCTGATCGATCACTTTGCCAAAGGGGGACGGGGTGCGCAATACACGAAGCAGCATGAGGTTAAAGCGCTAACCCGTTGTTTTACCGAAAAGCCACCTTCGGTTCGATAAGCCAGCCTTGGTGTGGGAGCCGCTTTCAGGCTGTCTCTTATACACATCT
>NZ_JBPGXU010000172.1:0-4044 GCF_056755675.1 Luteibacter sp. KNZ12-1A
GGTCGGCTCCCACCAGGTTGCAGCCAGTCCGGTGGGAACCTCGGCGCGCTTTGGTGGGAGCCGACCCTGTCGGCGATGCTCTTGCGTCACAGGAACTATCTCAGCAAGCCATTGTGGGAGCCGCTTCAGCGGCGATCTCACGGCAGCGGGTGTTCTTGTGGGAGCCGCTTCAGCGGCGATCCCGCGGCAGCGGGCCAGTTCCCCTCAGCGCTCGTAGAGTTCGATCGGCAAATCGTCCGGGTCGGCAAAGAACGTAAACCGGCGCCCCGTGTATTCATCGACACGAATCGGCTCGCACACCACCCCGCGCTCACCGAGCGTCGCCACCACCGCATCGATGTCGCTCACTGAAAACGCCAGATGGCGCAACCCTTGCGCCTCCGGCCGCGACGGCCGTTTCGGCGGCGATGGGAACGAAAACAACTCCAGCTGCACGCCGGGGCTCACTTCCAGGTCCAGCTTCCACGAGTCGCGCGCTTCGCGATACGCCTCGTGGACCACCTTCAGCCCCAGCACCTCGGTGTAAAACGCTTTCGAACGCGCGTAGTCGGAACAGATC
Source organism: Luteibacter sp. KNZ12-1A (assembly GCF_056755675.1). Classification (NCBI taxonomy): domain Bacteria; kingdom Pseudomonadati; phylum Pseudomonadota; class Gammaproteobacteria; order Lysobacterales; family Rhodanobacteraceae; genus Luteibacter; species Luteibacter sp. KNZ12-1A. The sequence continues at coordinate 560 of NZ_JBPGXU010000172.1, forward strand.
AACGCCACGTGGTGAATCGCTTCGAGCATGGCGGTCACGCCTCGGAAAAAGGAAACGCGAGCACGTCGGCGATCGCGTCGGTGCGCGCCAGCACCATCAACAGCCGCTCGACACCGAGCGCCACACCGGCGCAATCGGGCATGCGCCCCAGCACCGCGAGCAGGTTCTCGTCGATCGGCACCTCGTCCAGCCCGCGCGCGCGCCGCTTCGCGTTGTCGCGCTCGAAGCGGGCGCGTTGCTCCACGGGATCGTTGAGCTCGTGGTAGCCATTCGCCACCTCGTACGGTCCCACATACGCCTCGAAACGCTTCGCCACGGGCGGATCGTCCTCGCGGATGCGCGCCAGCGCGCACTGGCTGGCCGGATAGTCGGACACGACCGTGATCCGGTCGCGCGGGAACGCCGGCTGGATCTTGTGCGTCATCAACAGGTCGAGCCAGTCGTCGCGTTCCAGTCCCTCCGGATCGATACCGGAACCGGCCAGGGGCGCCTGCAAGCGCTCCAGCGGGTCCGTGAGTGGATCGATACCGAGCGCATCGCGGTACAGGCTGCGATACGTCGTTTCCACGATGTCGAAGGTACGGCCCGCCTGCACCAGTACACGCTCGAGCAGGTCGATCACCTCGCGAGCGAGCTTCGCCTCGTCCCAGCCCACGCGGTACCACTCCAGCATGGTGAACTCGGGATTGTGCCGGCCACCGGCTTCGCCATCGCGGAACACCCGGCCGAGTTCGTAGCAGTCACCCAGGCCCGCGGCGAGCAGCCGCTTCAACGGAAATTCCGGCGACGTGCGCAGCCAGCGTTCGGGCGCACCGGCGTCGACATGCCCGCTGAATCGCGTGCGGAAGCTCTGGATGTTCGGATCGGTATTGCCCGCGGCCGAGAGGATCGGCGTATCCACCTCGAGCACCCCGCGCGCCGCGAAGAAGGCGCGGATGTGGGCATACGTTTCCGCACGCAGGCGCAGGTTCTTCAGGTCGCTCACGGTGCCACCCCGTGCTCCTGCAACAAGGCGACGAGATCGGCCTCGGTGTAGACGGGTATGCCGAGTTCGTTCGCTTTATCGAGCTTGGAGCCCGCCGCCTCGCCGGCGAATACGCCGGTGGTCTTCTTCGATACCGAACCGGCGACCTTGGCACCCAGCGATTCCAGGCGTTCCGTGGCGTCGTCGCGCTTGAGCGTTTCCATCGTCCCGGTAATCACGTAGGTCATGCCTTCGAGCGGAAGCGCGGATGCCGCCTTCGCCGGCAACGCCTCGGCAAGCCGGCGCATGGCATCGTCCGCGCGGCGCAAGTCGGCCAGCCGGTCACCATCGGCGAGGCACGCGGAAAGGTTGGCGGCGGCGGCCTGCGGCACGCCCGCGACGATCCACTGGTGTTCGCCGGCTTTCACCAGCGCGTCGAGGGTGGCGTAGTGCTTCGCGAGAAGGGCCGTACTCTTGGGGCCGAGCTTCGGCACCTTGGCGGCATCCAGGAGCACGTCCAGTCCCAGGCGATCGCGAAGTTTCGGCGAAGGCGCGCCTTCATCGGTGAAGGTGATGCCCGCCGCCAGCAACGCGTCCACCACCTTCTGGTTACCGTCCTGCTCGAAGAAGGCCGCGATGGAGGTCGCGACCTCGTCGCCGATATCGGGCAGCACGCGCAACACCGGCGCGGGCGTATGGCGGACGTGTTCCAACGAACCCAGCCAGTTGGCCAGTGTCTTGGCCGTGCTTTCGCCGATGTGCATGATGCCCAGGGCGAACAGGAAACGCGGCAGGGTGGACCGTTTGCTGGCCTCGATGGCCTGGACCAGGTTCTCGGCCCATTTCGTGGCGACCTTGCCCTGCTTCACGGTCTCCGGCGTGGAACCGTCGCGTTCGTCGGCGAGCGTCTTCATCCGCACGAAGCTCTCGACGGTGAGTCCGTACAGATCGGCTGGAGTGTGCACCATGTCGAACTCGACCAGGGCATCGACGAAGCGGTCACCGAGACCGTCGATATCCATGGCGCGGCGCGACGCGAAGTGGATCAGGGCCTCCTTCCGCTGCGCCGCGCAGACGAGGCCGCCCGAACAACGATAGGCGGCGGCACCTTCCTCGCGCAGCAATTCGGAACCGCAGACCGGGCACGTCTCCGGCATCTTCCACGGCACGGTCTTCGCCGGGCGGCGCTCTTCCACCACGCGGGCCACTTCGGGAATGACATCGCCAGCGCGACGCACGATCACGGTGTCGCCGATGCGCACGTCGAGCCGCGCGACCTGGTCGGCATTGTGCAGCGTGGCATTGGTCACGGTGACGCCGCCGACCTGCACCGGCGTGAGCCGGGCCACCGGTGTCGCGGCGCCGGTGCGGCCGATCTGGATCTCGATCGCCTCCACCGTGGTCATCTGCTCCTGCGCGGGGTATTTGTGCGCGATGGCCCAGCGCGGCGCTCGCGAAACGAAGCCCATCTCGCGCTGGCCTTCGTAGTCGTCCAGCTTGTAGACCACGCCGTCGATGTCGTACGGCAGGCTGTCGCGCTTGGCGCCGATCTTGTGGAAGTAGGCGATGAGGCCATCGAACCCCTTCGCGGTGGAGACCTCCGGCGACACGGGAAAACCCCACTCGCGAAGCTTCTTCAGCGTGGCTGAATGCGTACCCGGCAATTCACCGCCCTCGACCCGGCCCACCGCGTAGGCGAAGAAGGCCAGCGGCCGTTTCGCGGTGACGGCGGGATCGAGCTGGCGCAGCGAGCCCGCCGCGCCATTGCGCGGGTTCGCCAGTGGCCGTTCCCCCTCGGCGCGGGCCCGTTCGTTGAACGCTTCGAAGGCCGCGCGCGGCATGATGACCTCACCGCGCACTTCCAGCACGCGCGGCCACCCTTCGCCACGCAGGCGCAGCGGAATGGCTTTCACGGTGCGAAGGTTGGCCGTGACGTCCTCGCCCACCGCGCCGTCACCGCGCGTGGCACCCTGCACGAAGACGCCGTTTTCATAGCGCAGGCTGATCGCGAGTCCGTCCAGCTTCGGTTCCACGGAGAACACGGGGTTCTTGCGGCCGAGGGTATGCTCGATGCGCCGCTCGAAATCGGCTATCTCGCGGTACTTCTCGCGGTCGGTATCGCCTTCCTGCTCGAACGCGTTGCCGAGCGAGAGCATCGGCACCGCGTGGGTCACCTCGGCGAAGCCGCCCTTGGCGCGCGCACCGACCCGGCGCGTGGGCGAATCGTCGCTGGCGAGGTCGGCGTAGTTCGCCTCAAGCGCTTCCAGTTCGCGCATGAGCCGGTCGTATTCGGCGTCCGCGATGTCCGGATCGTCCAGGACGTGATAGCGGTAGTTCGCGTCCTCGATGAGACGGCGCAATGTCCGTGCACGCTCGGCGGCTTCGGCGGGTGCGGTGGCGGTGGCTTGTGGCATGTGCAGGATCCGTGATGGCGCGCGCGTCACCGACGCGACCCTGAACTGTCGGCCGAAGAGGCGGCAAAAGCAAGATTCCCATCGGCTATAATCGATCGGCCATGCCC
>NZ_JBPGXU010000173.1:0-3799 GCF_056755675.1 Luteibacter sp. KNZ12-1A
CCGCTGCCGCGGGATCGCCGACAGGGTCGGCTCCCACAAGAAGCGGCTCCCACCTGAAGCGGCTTCCACCGTGAAGCGGCTTCCACCGTGAAGCGGCTTTCGCGCCTTCCGCCGATCAGGCCACCGGTTCGAAGCGGAAGCCGGTCTGGATGACCGGGTCGACCAGCCAGTGGTCGGCCAGCAGGAAGGCGAACAACACCATCAGGTAGACGATGGAATAGTTGAACATCTTCATGGCGAAGAGGTCGTCCGGCGGGTTCAGCATGCGGACCGCGTACCAGAGGAAACCCGCACCGAGCACCACCGCGCCGAACAGGTAGATCAACCCGCTCATGCCGGTGAAGAACGGCAGGAGGGTCACCACGAAGAGCAGGATCGTATAGAACAGGATGTGCCAGCGCGTGTAGGTGACGCCGTGGGTCACCGGCAGCATCGGCACCTGCGCGCGTGAATAATCCTCGACGCGGAAGATCGCCAGCGCCCAGAAATGGGGTGGCGTCCAGACGAAGATGATGAGCAGCAACTGCAACGCATACGGATGCAGGGAACCGGTGACGGCGGTCCAACCGAGCATGGGCGGTGCCGCGCCGGCGATGCCGCCGATGACGATGTTCTGCGGCGTCGCACGCTTCAGGTAGGCGGTGTAGATCACCGCATAGCCGATCAGCGAGAAGAAGGTGAGCACCGCCGTGAGCATGTTCACCAGGAACACGAGGACCAGCATCGAGACGATGCCCAGGCTCATCGCGAACACGAAGACCTGCATCGGCGTGAGCTGGCCCGTGGCCAACGGGCGATGCGACGTGCGCGTCATCAGCTTGTCGATGCGCTGGTCGATCAGGTGGTTGAACGCCGCCGCCGAAGCGGAGGCCAGCCAGATGCCGAGCGTGCCGAAGACCACGGCGTGCCAGCCGGGCAACATGCGCTGCCCGTTCGCATCCACGGCGAGGAACATGCCGATGATGGCGCAGAAGACCAGCAACGCGACGACGCGCGGCTTGGTCAGTTCGAGGTATTGACCGAGGATGCTCAAGGGGACTCCGGCACGGACAGGCGCTGCGTGCTGGCAAGCGCCACCAGCAGGGTGAACAACAACAGCGCGGCGACACCATTGTGCGCCGTGGCCACCGGCAGCGGCAGCCCGAGGTGCACGTTGCCGATGCCGAGCAGCACCTGGGCCACCAGTACCACGGCGACGGCGATACCCGCCTTGCGCAGCCCGGCCCTCGCCAGCCGGTGGGACAACCAGCCGAGGTAGCAGAAGGTCACCAGGGCGCCGATGCGATGGGCGAGTTGGATCGCACTGCGCGCGGCCATGTCGAGCACGCCGCCTTCGTAGTTGACACCGATGCCGCGCCAGAGCACGAAGGCCTGCGGGAAATCGGTCTCCGGCCACCATTGGCCAAGGCACTTGGGAAAGTCGGTGCCGCACGCGAGCGCGGCGTAGTTCGAACTGGTCCAGCCGCCGAGGGCGATCTGGCACACCAGCACGACGATGCCGATCGCGACCGGCGCACGCAAGGCGGCGAAGCGGTCGTCCGGCGTGCCGACACGCCACCAGCGCAGCGCCACCCAGGCCAGCAAGGCGAACGTCGCCAGGCCGCCGAGGAGATGGCCCATCACCACGATGGGCTTCAACAGCAGGGTCACCGTCCACATGCCGAGCATGGCCTGGAAGATGATGACGGCCAGCGCCGCCACGCCGGCCTTCCACGCGCCAGGGCGGTCGAGCGTCGCGGCGGCGATCAACGGCAAGGCGATCGCCAGCGCCGACAGGCAGGACGAGACCACGTGCTCGCCACGCATGTACATGACCACGCCCACCGCGGCGAACACCGCCGCGAGGGCGACCGACAGCACGGCGACGCGACGGCGCCACGCGGCGATCAGCGCGATCGCCAGCACCATCACGCCCAGGCTGCCGGCAAGGAAACGATGCACCTGTTCACGCCACGCCTTGTGCGTCTCGTAGGGGCGATCGGGAAAGGCTTCGTTCGCCTGCGCGATGTCCTGCGCATGGCCCGGCCAGGTGGCCTTGCCGTAGCAGGTCGGCCAATCGGGGCAGGAGAGCCCCGCGTTCGACAGACGCACGAAGGCACCGAACATCACCACGCCAAAAGCGAACAGCGCCGCGAGCAGCGCGAGCGTCCTCAGGACCTTCACGGAACGCGGCGACATCAGCGGATCACCTTCTGCAGATCCTTGCGCAGCCCGTTCGGGTCGAAACCCGCCGGGTAATACGACAACGCCGTCGCGTTGGACTCGACCAGCACGGCGGCCACGCTGTCCGGTTCGGTGGGGCGGAACTCGCCGAAAGCGTCCGCGGGATCGCTGCCGACCTTATAGGCGACCATCACCGCATCCGCCCCGGCCGCGGTCGGCGCGCCACCCAGGTAAAGCAGGCGCAGCCGGTCGGCGTTGCGGTTGAGCACGATCCGCGCATTGCGCATGAGGCCGAGGGTGTGCACGCAACGCACCGCGCAACCCGGGCCCGGCAGCGCCACCAGGGTGAGGCGCGGTTCGACGTCACGCCATGCCCAGGGCTGGCCGTCGACCTCCACGCGTACGCCGGCGAGGCTGCGCTGCGGCACGATCGGCTGCCCGTTGCCTTTGCCCTGGGGTTGCCAACCGGAAAGGGTGAGCAACCCGGCGGCGACGATCGGCGCGAGGAAGACCAGCATGATCAGGACCAGCTTGAGGCGGCCACTGCGGGGTGTCGTGGTTCGGACGGTCGGATCGGTCATGAGCTCTCGGGCCGCTACTCAGCGTCGCTTGCGGTGCAGGAGGACGAAGATCACCAGCGCCGCGAAGGCGAAGGTGAACCATTGGAATGCATAGGCGCGATGGCGTGCCGGCGGCATGAACCCCGGCGTCCAGTCGCGCGTGTAGATGCTCGCCGGATCGGCGTCCAGCAGGAGCACGCGAGGATACAGCGAGTGGCCCAGGTCGGCGCCGATTTCCTTCAGGTCCATGTAGACGACCGTCTTCTCCGCGCCCCGCTGCAAGGGCAGGCGGTCGCCGCCCATGCGGATGCCCACGCCAGGCGGCGGCACGTACAGCCCGCGGACGCTCGTCTGTCCCGCCGGCAAGGGCGGCAGGCGGGGGTTCGCGCCGGACTCCTTGGGCAGGAACCCGAGGTCGACCAGCAGGTAGGGGTCCTTGCCGAACGGGGCGAACGGCGCGTACACATGCACCCCCACCTTGCCCCCATGGGTCTGGTCGTCGAGCAGGTAGTAATGGCCCGGCACGAAGGCGCCGCGCACGTCGACTCGCGGGTAGCGGTCGTCGGGCGGAACCTCGGCCACCGCGCCGAAGTCCTCGACCTCGGCCCCAGCCGATGCGGCGAACCGCCGCAGGAGCTCGTCCTTCTCGTCCGCGCGATCCAGTTGCCAGACGCCCAGGCGCACGAAAACCAGCACGCCAGCCACGGTGAGTGCGACAGCGAACCACGTCGGACGGCGCAGGAAGGTCATGCAAGACCCTGCGTGGTGACCGCTATACTCGGATTGTCGAAATGGGGCGGAACGGTCACGTGGAAACCATCTACAAATACGCGCTGGTGATCCTGCTGCTGGTGGTGCTGTTCAACCTCGGGCAGGCCCTGTTCTTCATGATGACCGACAAGGGACAGAGTAAACGCACCGTCTGGGCCCTCACCCGCCGCATCGGCCTGTCGTTGCTGCTCATCGCCATGGTGGCGCTGGGCATCTTCATGGGCTGGCTGCACCCCCATGGGGTCGGGCAATTCTAGCGCTTGTGCCAGCAAGACCAAGGCGCGGGGGGGCCAAAGGTGCCCCCC
>NZ_JBPGXU010000174.1:0-3644 GCF_056755675.1 Luteibacter sp. KNZ12-1A
GATGCCGGCGTCGTCCACGCTTTCCGCATGGCCATTGAGTCGCGTCGCCGTATCGCCACCGAAAAGATGGCGGAGCCGTTCGAAGTTGCTCGGGGCGCCGACGTCCATGGCATTGGCGATGGTCGGGATGGCGTCGCGCGCACGATAGGGACGGCCGGCGAAGAATTCCGGCAGGGTCTCGTTGGCGTTGCAGGCGAAGGTCACTTCGCCGATCGGCAGGCCGATCTCGCGCGCCCAGAGGCAGGCGACGGCGTTGCCGAGGTTGCCGGTGGGCACGATGGTGTTCATGCGCTCCCCCGCGTGGAGCGAAGCGTGGCCGAAGTAAGCCATCTGCGGCAGCAGGCGGCCAAGACTGATGCTGTTGGCCGAGGACATCGGCACGTCGGCTTGCAGCGTCGTATCCCCTAGCGCTTCCTTTACCAGTCGCTGGCAATCGTCGAAACTGCCTTCGACGCGAAGGGCGCGCACGTTGCCGCCGAAGCTGCCGAGCTGGTGCGCCTGGCGCGGTGACACGCGGTTGTCCGGATAGAGAATCGCCACGCGCACGCCCGGCAAGCCGTGGAACGCGGCCCCGACGGCTGCGCCCGTATCTCCCGAGGTGGCGACGAGGATCGTCAAGGGCCGCGTCGTGTCACGGCGCAGGCGGATGAGGCAGGCGGCGAGGAAACGCGCGCCGAAATCCTTGAACGCGGCGGTGGGGCCGTGGAAGAGTTCAAGCAGGTGCGCGCCTTCGATGCGCAGTTCGCGTCGTGGCACGGGAAAGGCGAAGGCCTCGGCACAGATGGCGGGCAGTTCATCGGCCAGGGGATCGCCTTCGAAGAACGGTTCCAGCATGCGCTGCGCCGTCCCCGCGAGGTAGCCCTCGAGCGGCGGCAGGCCGATCCTCGGCATGGTTTCGGGTACGTAGAGGCCACCATCGGGCGCGAGGCCGGCGGCGATGGCATCGGAAAGGCCGACGGGCGCGGCGCCGCCGCGCGTGCTGACATAACGCATGCTCACAGCACTTTCGCGGCAGGGCCGTCGATCGGGGCGACCAGCATGTCGCTGTCATGGCCGGCGGCCTTGAAGGCGGCGCGCATGTCCACCGCTGCCGCCTCGGCCGAGGCGCGGTCCTCGAACCAGCCGAACACGCTGGGCCCGGCGCCGGAAATGCTGGCACCGAAGGCGCCGTGGTCGAGGGCGGCCTGTTTCACCTGGGCGAAGCCGGGGATCAGGGGTGCGCGTCGCGGTTCCACCAGTACGTCGGATAAGCCCTCGCGCACCAGCGCCGCTTCGCCGCGGTAGCAGCCCGCCAGAACGAGGGCCAGGTTGGCGCTTTGCGCCACGAATTCGCCCAAGGCGTAATGACCGGCGAGTGCGGCACGCGCACGCCGCGTCTCCAGCACCACGTGCGGATGGACGAGCGCGCAGTGCCAGGCGGCCGGCACCGGGATACGGACCAGGCGGGAGGTCGTGGCCAGCACGAGGCCGCCGACCAGCATCGGCCCCAGGTTGTCGCCGTGGCGGCTACCGCTGGCGACGACTTCACCATCGAGGGCGAAGGGGTACAGGGCCTCGCGCGACAGGGGCTCGTCGAGCAGCGCGTTCGCGGCGACGACGGCCGCCACGCAGGATGCCGCCGAACCGCCCATGCCGGAGCCCAGGGCGATGCCCTTGTGCAGGGTCAGCTCGAAACCGAACGGCAGGTCCAGCGCATGCAGCATCGATAGCAACGCCGCACCGGCCGTGTTGTCCGGCGCGTGCAGGGGCAGGTCGGTCACGACACCGTCGATGGCGGCGATGCGCACGTCTCGCTCGGGTATCCGGCGCACCTCGGCGCGGTCGCCGGCGCCCGCGACGGTATGGCCGAGGATATCGAAGCCGATGCCGACGTTGCCGACACTGGCGTATGCCTCGGCCACGGCGACATCCGCACGGGCCAGGGGCGAGGATTCTTCTTTCAGCATGCGCACCGTTTTACTCCCATCGCGCCCGCCACGCGCAGCAGGTCGGCGAATACCGCCGCCGCCGTGACTTCCGGACCGGCTCCCGGCCCTTGGACGACCAGCGCATTGTCGCAGTAACGACGCGTGGCGAAACGGACCACGTTGTCGGTGAGCCGCGAGTGGGCGAAGGCATGCTCGCGGTCGATCGCCTGGACGCCGACCGACGCCTGCCGGCCATCGAGCCGCGCCACATGGCGGAGCACGTGGCCCGACGCTCGCGCTTCGGAAAGCAGGGCGGCCATCGGCGCATCCATGCCTTCCAGGTTTTCCATGAATTCCTCGCGCGAGCATGCGGCGAGGTCGGCGGGGATGAGGCTGTGCACGGCAACGTCCTCCAGCGAGAGCGCCAGGCCCGCTTCGCGCGCGAGGATGACGAGCTTGCGTGCCACGTCCGTGCCGGACAGGTCGTCGCGAGGGTCGGGCTCCGTGTAGCCCATGGCATGGGCTTCGCGGACGAGGGCGGAGAAGGGGATCGAGCCGTCGAAACGGTTGAACAGCCATGCCAGGGTGCCGGAAAGCATGCCTTCCACGGCGGTGAGTTCGTCGCCCGTGTCGATCAGGTCGCGCAGCGTCTGCACGACCGGAAGCCCGGCGCCGACCGTGCCTTCGTAATGAAGGCGCGCACCGCTGGCGCTCGCCGCGCCGCCGATCCTGCGCCAGCGTTCGAGCGGTCCGCTGGCGGCACGTTTGTTCGGCGTCACCACATGGATGCCGGCGGCGAGCCAGCCGGCATAGTGGTCGGCGACCACGTCGCTGGCACTGCAATCGGCGAGGACGGCCGCTTCGCCACGTTCACCCGCGACGTAGGCGGCGAACTCGTCCAGTTCCGCGGGGCGCCAGGTCTGCGCGCCGTGCGTGCGGCTGTTCAAGGCGTCGTCGTCGCAGTCGAGCCACATGTGGCGGCTGTCGCTGACTCCGCGCAGGCGCAGTTCCAGGTTGCAGTCGCGGAGCAGGCGCGGCGCCGCCAGCCGGAGCTGGGTGAGCAGGGCGCTACCGACCTTGCCGGGGCCGACGATGCCGATATTGACGACGAATGGCGGGACGACCGCACGCAAGGGCGCGGCACGGAGTGGTGAACGAGGTGGTGCGACAGCGATGGACACGATCAAAGCCTCCGGTGAGAGGCCCTTCGATCACGTCAGGTGGGTTGTCGGCTGATGGTCCTGGCGCCGGTCCCGTCCTGCGGGAGGTCGGGGCCGGCAGCGACAAGGGAACTAGGCGCGCGCGAACTCCGATCCTCCGACCAGGGTAGTGGTCGTGGTGGTTGTAGTCGCGGTGGTGGACAGGGACGCGAGCACGCCGGCCGTGAGGGCCGTGATGGAGCGCAGCGCTGGCGTGATGGGATGCATGGCTCGACGTTATGCCGGGGGCGAGGGGGCTGTCAAGCGTGGCGAGGGTGGCTGGATGGTCTAGGCGGAGAGGCGTGGTGGTTTCGCGGACCCAATCGCCGACAGGGTCGGCTCCCACTAGGCATGGGCAACAAGGGACGCTCGGCTGAACAGGTGAAGGCTGTGGTGTAGTGAAGGCTGTGGTGTAAAGGCTGTGGCGGGAGCCTGAAGGCTGTTGTGGGGGCCCCATAAGACGGGCTACCCCCGCAGCCGGGCCGGGCGCGGCCAGCAACCAAAACCCCCGAAACCGCACCCACACCACACCCGCGAC
>NZ_JBPGXU010000175.1:0-3580 GCF_056755675.1 Luteibacter sp. KNZ12-1A
ACAGACCTGGCCGAGCCCGCCGGACCACCGGCGCCCGCGCCGAACGTCGGGCCACCCGCCGACCTCGCGCCCGTGCCGGGTGCGCCGCCGGCGCAGGCCTTGCCTTCCGTGACCTCGCCGACCGCGACGCCGATCCCGGCGCGCCCGTCCACCGCCGCGCCATCGACGGGGGGCACGCCGTGAACAAGGTTCGCGTTCGCCAGCTGTGGTTCGCCGCCACCTTGCTGATGTCACTGTTCCTGATGCTGGTCCCGTTGCCGGGGCCGCTCACGCCGTTCAAGCCCTACTGGCCCGCCCTGATCCTGCTCTACTGGTGCCTGCAATCCGGCGACAGGGTCACCCTCGGCCTGGCGTTCTGCGTCGGCGTGGCCGCCGATCTCTTCGACGGCGTCCTGCTGGGCGAGCAGGCGCTGCGTCTCACCGCGATGGTCTTCATCGCGTTGCGCTTCCGCTCGCGGCTGCGCTTCTTCCCGATGTGGCAGCAATCGCTCGCCGTCCTCGGCTTGCTGGTGAACGACCGCATCCTGCTCCTGCTGGTGCGCGTGTTCGGCGGCGATCCGCTGCCGCCGCCCGAGTACTGGATATCGCCCCTGGTGGGCGCGGCGCTGTGGCCGTTCGTGTTCCTCATCCTCGACGACCTGCGCGCGCGCCTGCGCATCCACGAGGCATGAGCCGGCGGCGCGCCTCGATCAAGGAAGTCCGTGGCGAGGTGGCGCTGTTCCGCCGCCGCGCCATGGCCGGCTTCGCGCTGATCCTGCTCGGCCTCGCCGCCGTGTGCGCACGCTACGTATACCTGCAGGTGCTGCACCACGACGAGTTCGTGGCACGCTCGGACCAGAACCGCGTGAAGCCGCGTGCCATACCGCCGGCGCGCGGCCTCATCTACGACCGCAACGGCGTGCTGCTGGCCGACAACGTGCCGGCGTTCCGGCTGGAAGTGATCCCGGAACAGGTCACCGACATGGACGAGATGCTGGGCAAGCTCGGCACCGTCGTGCCGCTCAGCGACGAGGACATCGCCACCTTCAAGAAACAGGTGAAACAGGGACGCCGGTTCGAGGGGATTCCGCTCAAGCTGAAACTCACCGAGGACGAGATCGGCCGCTTCGCCGTGAACCGCTGGCGGTTCCCGGGCGTGGATGTGGTGCCGTACCTCACCCGGCGCTATCCGATGGGTCCGCTGCTGGCCCATGTCATCGGCTATGTCAGCCGTATCGACGTGGACGATCTCGATCGCATGGACGACGACGAGGAAGCCAGCTACAAGGGCACCACGCACATCGGCCGCATCGGCATCGAGCGCTACTACGAAAAGCTGTTGCACGGCGCGCCGGGCTACGAGCTGGTCGAAGTGAACGCCGACGGACGCACGCAGGCCGTGCTCGACACGACGCCGCCCACGCCGGGCAAGAACATCTACCTCTCCATCGACGTGCGCCTGCAGAAGGCGGCCGAGGAGGCGATGAACGGCCGCTCCGGGGCGGCGATCGCGATCGATCCGCGCAACGGCCAGGTGCTGGCGTTCGCCAGCGTGCCGAGCTTCGATCCCAACCTGTTCGTCAACGGCATCAGCTCCGCCGATTACAAGGCGCTGACCACCGCCCCCGACAAGCCCCTGTACAACCGCGCGTTGCGTGGCGTCTATCCGCCGGGCTCGACGGTGAAGCCGTTCCTCGCCCTGGGTGGCCTGACCATGGGCATCCGCCGGCCGTCCGACACGGTGCTGTCCACGGGCGAGTTCTGTATCCCGGGCCAGTCGCGCTGCTACCGCGACGACAAGCGCGGTGGCGACGGCACGGTGAACATGATCCGGGCCATCGAGCTCTCGACCAATACCTATTTCTACCGGCTCGCGCTCGACATGGGCATCGACCGCCTTTCCGACTGGATGGGCAAGCTGGGCTTCGGCAAGAAGACCGGCATCGACCTCGTGGGCGAAGTGGAGGGCGTGCTGCCCTCGCGCGAGTGGAAGGCGACGCGCAGCAAGGCGGGCTGGTTCCCTGGCGAGACCATCATCTCGGGTATCGGCCAGGGCTACTGGGCGGTGACGCCGCTCCAGCTGGCGCACGCCACGGCTACCTTCGCCGGCCGCGGTATCCCCTATACCCCGCATTTCCTGCTCGACACACAGGACGGCGTCGACAGCCCACGCGTGCCGCAATCGTTTCCGCCGTCCGGCCCGTCGGTGATCCGCAAGGCGGCCGACTGGGATGCCGTGAACGAAGGCATGGAAGCCGTCATCAACTCCGGCAAGGGCACCGGCAAGCGCCTGGGCACCGGCTTCCCGTACATCATCGCGGGCAAGAGCGGCACGGCCGAGCGTTTCTCGCGCAAGACCGACGCCTACGACACCAACAAGAACACCGCGTACCTCGCCAGCCGCCATCGTGCGCTGTTCATCGCCTACACGCCCGCCGACGATCCGAAGATCGCCGTGGCCGTGGTGCTGGAAGCCGGTGCCTGGGGTGCGCAGGATTCAGGCCCGATCGCACGAAAGGTCCTCGACCAATGGGTGGTGGACGAAGGCGGCCAACGGCCGGAAGACCCGACGCCCGGCCAGATCGTCACCTCCGACGCGGTACCGGAATCCGCGCCGGGCGAAGCCTCGTCCGTGCAGGATGCCCAGCCCGCCGGAGCCGCCAGTACCGACCTGCCGCCCCAGGACAACGGGGAGGACCAGTAGCCATGTTCCAGAAGCTCACCATGCGCATGAAGCGCTTCGGCCTTCGCCTGCTCACGCGGCCACGGCTCGACCTGCCGCTCTTGCTGGCGCTCTTCGTGCTCGGCTGCGCGGGGCTCGCCACGCTCTACAGCGCGGGCAACGGCAACTTCTCGCTGGTCACCGGACAGGCCGCGCGCTTCGTCCTCGGCGCCGTGCTGCTCCTGGTCATCTCGCGTATCCCGCCGCCGGTGCTGCGCTCGTGGACGCCGTGGCTCTACCTCGGCAGCACCGCCTTGCTGGTGGTCGTGGCCGTGCTCGGCGAAGGCCGCGGCGCATACCGCTGGCTCGACCTGGGATTCATGCGCTTCCAGCCGTCCGAGTTGCTCAAGCTGACCATGCCGATGATGGTCGCCTGGTACCTGCATCCACGGCAGTTGCCGCCGAGCTGGAAGGACATCATCGTGGTCGGCCTGCTGATCGCGGTGCCCGCCGGACTCATCGCCGAGCAGCCCGATCTCGGTACCGCCTTGCTCGTGGCCGGGGCCGGTGCGTTCGCGTTGTTCCTTTCCGGCATGGCCTGGTGGCGCATCGGCCTGCTCGTGGGTGGCGTGGGCGCGGTGATCCCCGTGGCGTGGCAGTTCCTGCACGAATACCAGCGCAATCGCGTGCGCACGCTGCTCGACCCCGAATCCGACCCCCTCGGCAACGGCTGGCACATCATCCAGTCGAAGATCGCGGTGGGCTCCGGTGGCATGTTCGGCAAGGGCTGGCAGCACGGCACGCAATCGCGCCTGGAGTTCCTGCCCGAGCACACCACCGACTTCATCTTCGCCGTGTTCTCCGAGGAATTCGGCCTGGTGGGCGTGATCGCGATCATGCTGCTCTACGCCTTCATCATCCTGTCTCTTATACACATCT
>NZ_JBPGXU010000176.1:0-3501 GCF_056755675.1 Luteibacter sp. KNZ12-1A
AGATGTGTATAAGAGACAGACATCATTGCGGCCTGAACGTGAACGTGAGGTTGCGCTGGAACACGTCCTCGAAACCCTGGTAGGGCAACGGCTGGGCGCGCAGCACGGCATTTTCGATGGATGCCCGGCCAGCGGCATCGTAGGGGCAGCTGGAATCGACCTTGGCGCTCAGCACCTGGCCACCGGGTACCTGAACGATATGCACCTGGCAGGACGCGTTGGGCATGTTGTCCGGGCGCAGCCAGTTACTCGTCACCGTGTTCTGGATCGCGGCCAGGTACTGGCCCAGCTTGCCGGTGTCGCGGCCGTTGGTACCCGATTGCTTCTGGTCCGCGGGCGGCAGGTCCGGCAGGCCGTCGTCCTTGGCGTTCTGCAAGTCCTTCAATTGCTGCTCGGCCTGCTTTTTCGTGGTGTCGGCCTTCTTGGTCTGCGCCTTGGCCGCGTCGAGCTGCTTGAAGATCTCGTCGATCTCCTTCTGCTTCTCTTTCTTCTTCTGCTCCTGCTCGGCGTCGAGCTCGGCCTGGCGCTGGCGCTGCTTTTCCTCCTGCAGGCGCTTGGCGTCCTCGGCCTTCTGCACGGCGTCGTCGACGACCTTTTCCTGGTCCTTCAGGTCGGGCTGCTTCGGCGGCGGCGGAAGGGTCTCGACCTTGGGCTTCTCCGGTTGCGGCGGAGGCGGCGTCGGCACCACCGGAGGCGGCGGTGTCGTGTCCGGGGTGGGCTTCACCTTGGTGGCCTTGGGCGGCGGGCTACCCGTGGGGCCGACGAGGGTGGCCTCGATGATCTGGCCGGGCAGTTCCAGCGGAGCCGGGCATTTCAACGGGTTCCACTCCGCGGGCACGCCCAGGGCCTCGGCCCACTTCTCGTAGTCCGAGCACGGAATGACCGCGAGGCCCAGGAAGGCCACGATACCGATGTGCAGGAGCGCGGCGAGGAAGACCGCGCGGGGCGTACCGTTACGGTTTTCCATTCTGCGCCGACTGCGGCTGGCTCATCAGGCCGATCTTGGAGACGCCGGCCTCCTGGAGGATCGGGAGGATCGAATAGACCTTGCCATAGCCCACGCGCTGGTCGCCTGCGACCAGGACCTGGAGTTCCGGGTTGGCGTTATGGAAGGCCGTGATCTTGGTCCTGAACTCGTCGGCGCTCACCGGCTCGCGCTTGGCGCCGTTGGCGGTCAGGTAGATCTGGCCGGCCTCGTCGACCGACACCACGATCGGGTCTTTCTTGTCCTGCAGGGACTTGGCGTTGGTCTGCGGAAGCTGGATGTCCACGCCGAGGTTCATCATGGGCGTGGTGACCATGAAGATGATCAGCAACACGAGCATCACGTCGATGTAGGGCACGACGTTGATCTCGGATTTCAGCTTCCGCTTGTGCCGGCGGTAGACGTTGCGCATGGCCATCGTTCCGGCTCAGACCGTTTCGTCGGAGTGGATCTGACGCTGCAGCACGGACGAGAACTCTTCCTGAAATACCTCGTACCGCGATGCGATGCGCTCCACCTTGTTGGCGTAGCGGTTGTACGCCCACACGGCCGGAATCGCCGCGAACAGGCCCATGGCGGTGGCGATCAGCGCCTCGGAAATGTGCGGGGCGACGACCGAGATGGTCACGTCCTTCATCTCGCCCAGGCCCTGGAAGGCGCCCATGATGCCCCACACCGTGCCGAACAGGCCCACGTAGGGGCTGATCGAACCGACGTTGGCCAGGAACTCGAGGTTCTGCTCCAGCTTGCCGATCTCGCGGGTGCCGGCCACGCGCATGGCGCGCTCGGCGCCTTCCATCACGCGGTTGGAGTCGGTCACGCGGCGCTGGCGCTGGCGGGCGAACTCGCGGAAGCCGGCCTCGAAGACGTTCTCGATGCCATGCTGCCCGTCGCGGTTGCCCACCTCACGGAACAGGGCCGCCAGGTCGGCGCCGGACCAGAAGCGGTCCTCGAAGGTCTCGGCATTGTCGTGGGCGGTCTTCAGCTGGCTGTACTTGCGGATGATGATCACCCACGACAGGAACGAGAACACCAGCAAGAGGAGCATCACCAGTTGCACGGGCAGGCTCGCTTCCGAGACCAGCTTGAAAATGTTCAGTCCACCGTTCATCGCTTGAAGGCTCTCCGCCGGGTATCTGGGGCTTAGGTAAAGGGGAATTCGGGGGGAAACAGACCTGCCGGGATCTGTGCCGGACGCATCGTGTCGAGGTTCACGCACGCGGCACGCACCTTGGCGCGCACCAGCGGCATATCCCCCCGCACGATCTCCTGATCGAACAGCATACTGGCTGAACGGCGTTCTTTGATCGCTACCGTCACCAGGAGTTCATCATCCAGACGGGCCGGCCGATGGAAATCCAGGTGCATGTCGCGGACCACGAAGCCGAGCCCGGTCGCCTCACGCAGGGCGACCTGGTCGATGCCCTGGGCGCGCAGCCATTCCGTCCGGGCCCGCTCCATGAAGCGGACGTAGTTGGCGTGATACACCACGCCACCGGCGTCGGTGTCTTCCCAGTAGATGCGGACGGGCCAGCGGAACGGATTCATGCGTCGCCCGGGAACAGGTCCGGGGTGGCCGCCTGGCGCGGCGGCGGGGTCAGCCCGAGGTGCCGCCAGGCCTTGGCCGAGGCCATGCGACCACGGGCGGTGCGGATCAGGTAGCCCTGCTGGATCAGGTAGGGTTCGACCACGTCCTCGAGGGTGCCGCGATCCTCGCTGAGCGCGGCCGCCAGCGACTCCACCCCGACCGGACCGCCGTCGAAGCTCTCGATGATCGTGCTGAGCAACCGTCGGTCGAGGTCGTCGAAACCCTCCGCGTCCACCTTGAGCATATCGGTGGCCGCGCGGGCCAGCTCATGGGTGATCCGGCCATCGCCACGCACCTCGGCGAAATCGCGTACCCGGCGCAACAGCCGGTTGGCGATACGCGGGGTGCCGCGCGAGCGGCGGGCGATCTCGATGGCACCGTCCAGCTCGCAGTCGATATTGAAGATCCGGGCGGCGCGACGGACGATCGCCGTCAGCTCGTCGACGCTATAGAACTCCAGGCGCTGGATGATGCCGAAACGGTCGCGCAGCGGACCGGTGAGCAAGCCTGCCCGGGTCGTCGCGCCGATCAGCGTGAAAGGCGGCAGGTCGAGCTTGATCGACCGGGCGGCCGGCCCTTCGCCGATCATGATGTCGATCTGGAAGTCTTCCATCGCCGGGTAGAGCACTTCCTCCACCACGGGTGAAAGGCGGTGGATCTCGTCCACGAAGAGGACGTCGTTGGCTTCCAGGTTGGTGAGCAGAGCGGCCAGGTCGCCCGCCCGCTCCAAAACCGGGCCCGAGGTGGAGCGCACGTTGACACCCAGTTCGTTGGCGATGACGTGCGAGAGCGTGGTCTTGCCCAGGCCGGGTGGCCCGAAGATCAGGACGTGATCCAGCGCCCCGCCCCGTCGCCGCGCGGCCTCGATATAGATGGACATCTGTTCGCGCACCGTCTGCTGGCCGAGATATTCGGCCAGGCGGATCGG
>NZ_JBPGXU010000177.1:0-3534 GCF_056755675.1 Luteibacter sp. KNZ12-1A
CCCCCGCGCCGTTTACGGGGCTCCCACATACAGCCTGCTCGACTTGCAGGACGTCCAGCCGACCGCTTTCGAGCGCGATTGGTGGCCGGCGATCGAAGCGCACCTCACGGCAGGCACCGAGGTTCGCCTCGCCTTCGCCGATGGTGTGCGCATGGTGCTGCGCAAGCGTCACCGCCTTCGCTTCTGGCGCAAGGCATGACCGCCAGGGTCTGGCGCCAGCGCACCGTCGCCACCGCGCCGAGCGGCTGGCCGGCGCATGTCCACCCCGTGATCCAGCGTATCTATGCCGCACGTGGCGTGTGCACCCCGGACGGTGCGGAACATCGACTGGCCCGCATGCTGTCGCCCAACCTGCTCGGTGGCCTGGATCGCGCCGTCGCCTTGCTCATGCGCGCCATCGCCGAGGACAGGCGCATCGTCATCGCAGGCGACTACGACTGCGACGGTGCCACCGGCACGGCGGTGGCCGAACGCGGCCTTCGCTTGCTCGGCGCACGCCACGTGAGCCACGTGGTGCCGAATCGCTTCGTGCACGGCTACGGCCTGAGCGAAGCGCTGGTGGCGTCGCTCGATCCGACGCCCGACATCATCGTGACCGTCGACAACGGCGTGGCCAGTGTCGCCGGCGTGGCCGCTGCGCGTGCCCGTGGTATCGCAGTGGTGATCACCGACCATCACTTGCCGGGCGATACGTTGCCCGACGCCGACGCCATGGTGAATCCCAACCTTGTCGGCGACGGTTTCCCCAGCAAGGCGCTCGCCGGTGTCGGCGTCATGTTCTACCTGCTGCTGGGCATTCGCGCGGCCATGCGTGACGCAGGACATTTCCCGCATGGCGAGCCCGACCTGGGCGCGCTGCTGGATCTGGTCGCGCTCGGCACGGTCGCCGATCTCGTGCCGCTGGATTTCAACAACCGCGTGCTGGTCGACGCGGGCCTGAAGCGCATGCGCGCAGGCAAGGCGTGTGCGGGTATCACGGCCCTCATCGAAGCCAGCGGACGCTCGTTGGCGACCGTGGGAGCGACCGACCTGGCCTTCGCCATCGGTCCGCGGCTCAATGCGGCCGGTCGCCTCGAGGACATGTCCCTCGGAGTCGCCTGCCTGCTCACCGACGACCCCGGCATCGCAAGGCGCTATGCGGAACAACTTTCGGCGATCAACCAGGAACGCCGCGAAATGCAGGCAGGGATGGTGGACGAGGCCGAGACGATGGTCGCGCGCGCGGCGCATGTCGACGCCGTGGGTGTCGCCCTGTTCGACCCTGGCTGGCATGCGGGCATTGTCGGCCTGGTGGCTTCCAAGCTGAAGGAAAAGCTGCATCGTCCCGTGCTCGCGTTCGCCCCGGCGGGCGACGATACGAATGAGCTCCGGGGCTCGGCCCGCTCGATTCCCGGCTTCCACATTCGCGATGCCCTGGCCGAGATCGACGCGAAACATCCCGGACTGATCCTTCGTTTCGGCGGGCACGCGATGGCTGCCGGCCTGAGCCTGCAGGCCGCCGACTTCGAACGCTTCGCCGCCGCCTTCGACGCGACGGCGCGCGCGCACCTGGACGACGAGCGGCTGCAAGCCCTCGTCCATACCGATGGCGAACTCGATTACCGCGACCATACCCTCGATCTCGCGAAACAACTGCGCCATGCCGGGCCATGGGGGCAGGGCTTTCCGCCACCCCTCTTCGAGGCGCGTGTCGAATGCGCCTCGTGGAAGCCGATGGGGGGCCGCCACCTTCGCCTGCAACTGCATCACGAGCAGGGCGGAGCGCCGCTCGATGCCGTGATGTTCAACTGCTACGACGGAACCCCACCGCCGGCGCGGATGCGGGTGGCCTACGAGCTTTCCGTCAATGACTGGCAGGGGAGGGAAAGCCTCCGGTTGTTGTTGACGCACATGGAAGCCATCGGCTGATGCGCTCCAACGCGCCCGCCGCCGTGGCGATCGCGCTGCTCTCGGCGTTGTTCTTCACGCTGACCTATGTCCTGAATCGCGCCGTCGTCAGTGGCGGCGGCCACTGGCAATGGGCGGTGATCCTTCGCTACATCGTCACCTTGCCGTTGCTGGCCGCCGTATTGCCGTTTCAGGGAGGGCTGGGCGGCCTGCCACACGAATTGCGCTCGCATGCGCGGACATGGCTCGGCTGGAGCACGGTCGGTTTCGTGTTGTTCGGCGTGCCGTTGACCTGGGCGGCGAGCAGTGGCCCGTCGTGGCTCGTGGCGGGAAGCTTCCAGACGACCGTCCTCGCCGGCCCGTTGATGGCTCCCTTCATCTATCGCGACGAGCGGGCGCGCTGGCATGGGGGCGCGCTGGCGATCGGGGCGCTGATCGTCATCGGCGTGATGCTCCTGCAGTTCGGTCACGCCCACGGCGCACTCGATGCCTCCGCATGGATGGCGGTGGCCGCGGTGGTCTTCGCCGCCTTCGCTTATCCCCTGGGCAACCGGAAGATCCTGCTTCACCTGGAACGCAGCGGTACGAAGCTCGGGGCGGTGCAGCGCGTGTTCGGCATGACCCTGGCGAGTTGGCCACTATGGCTCGTGTTGTTCGTCCTGACCTGGACGACCATCGGACCGCCGACGTTGCGCGAAGTGCTGCTGGCCAGTGGCGTGGCGCTGTCGTCGGGCGTGATCGCCACGGTCTTGTTCTTCCACGCCACGGAGCGGGTCGGCCGGCAGCCGACGGCCCTTGCCGCCGTCGAGGCGATGCAGGCCGCCGAATTGTTGTTCGCCACGGCGATCGGCGCGGTTTTCCTGGGCGAAGCCATTCCTGGCGTCCTGGCTGCGACCGGAGCCATCGCCATCATCGTCGGTATCGGCCTGTTCGCATGGGTCAGTGGAAAGGAGAGCGCTTGACGCCGGGGTGACGGATACGGCGTAGGCTGGGGCGGTCCTCACGGAGACCTGGCCATGAAAACCGTCGTTCTCGCCTTGATGCTTGGCCTGCCCGCGCTCGCGGCCGCCACGCCTCCGCCCGGCACCCACGGCCAGCCCGCGCCGGCTCCCGAGCCGATGAAGCGCTTCGTCTGGCGCGACGAGGCGGCGGGGTACACCTTCGTCGCGCCACCGCGCTGGGCCGGCAAGGTACGAGCCGTGCCGCTGGAATCGGCGGAACTGTCGCAGTCGGGCGCGACCACCGGCGTCCGCTTCGTGGCGGGATCGAAAACCCTGCTGGTCTTGCTCGCCACGGACGAGAGCCGGATGCAGGCGCTGACCGCAGCGGGTGGTTCCGAGCTGTCGCGGCACGGGGATCACGTCGTGGCGATGAAGATGGCGGACGACGGCGGCGAGCTGGCACTGACGAACGAGGAACTCGCGTCGGCGGTGCAGTGGGATGGCGGAGCGAGCGGCACCGTCTCCCGCTGACCTGCGGCCCTTGGCCCCGGGTCAGTGATACCCGCTCTCGTGGGAATCGAATTGCTCTTGTGGGAGCCGACTTGTCGGCGATGGGTGCTTGCCTCGAACTGGCCCGCTGCCGCGGGATCGCCGACAAGGTCGGCTCCCACCAGGGTGAGGGATTTCGATGGGCGGCCACCCGAGG
>NZ_JBPGXU010000178.1:0-3365 GCF_056755675.1 Luteibacter sp. KNZ12-1A
GTGCTGCCTCAGCCTGGCCCGCTGCCGCGGGATCGCCGACAGGGTCGGCTCCCACCGGGCTGTCGCGGACTTGTCAGGAAGGCTTTGGTGGGAAGCCGCTTGAGCGGCGATCCGACGCCGCTTTACTTCGGATTCGCCGGATTGAGGTTGTTGCCCGCCGGCGTATTCAGCACCGCGTGGATCACATGGCTGCGCTCGAAATAAACGATATACCCCGGGTACATCCAGCGATTGATCACCGGCTGCTTCCGGCTGCCGCCACCGCGGGAGTCGAGCTTGGCGGTGGGCTGGCCGTAGCGACGCTCCACCTCGGCCATGCTCATGCCTTTCTTGGGCAGGTTCATCGCCTGCTCCTGCTGCACGCGCTGCATGAGCAGGGTGTCGCCGGCATGGACGGACGGGGCCACGGAGGCCGACACGAGCGCCAGCGCGATCGCGGTGAAAACAGGCTTGAAGGTGTTCATGATGGCTCCGTCGCGCTCCCCATGCGGCGCAGGACGCCGTTGTAACAGATCGCCCGGGGCTGCGCCATGGGAGGCGCGCGGCGAACTTCGCGCCTGTGTGCTGCGTCGCGTTTCGGCGACGCGGACGGAGCGGGACGGCTATCATGCGCAGTCGTCTCTCGCCTGCATGCCTATCCATGATCTCGTTCCGCAACCTCGCCCTGCGCCGGGGCAGCCGCACCTTGTTGTCGCAGATGGATCTCACGATCCAGACCGGCTGGAGCCTCGGCGTCATCGGCCGCAACGGCTGTGGCAAGTCCACCCTGTTCGCCGCGTTGAAGGGCGAGCTGGAACCGGAAGTGGGCGACCTGGACATGCCATCGAAGGTGCGCCTCGCCTCCGTGGCCCAGGAAACCCCCGCCTTGCCCGACCCGGCGATCGAATACGTGCTGGGTGGCGACGTGGAAGTGGCCGCCGCCCTCAAGGCCGAGGCGGACGCCTTCGCCGCCGAGGACCACGAGGCCGTGGCCGCCGCGCATATGCGCATCGAGGAAGTGAACGGCTACGACGCGCGTGCCCGTGCGGGCCGGCTGATGCACGGCCTCGGCTTCGCGCCCGAAACCCACGAGCGGCCGGTATCCTCGTTCTCGGGCGGCTGGCGCGTGCGCCTCAACCTGGCCCGTGCGCTGATGGCGCCGTCCGACCTGCTCCTGCTCGACGAGCCCACCAACCATCTCGACCTCGACGCCGTGCTCTGGCTGGAGGAATGGTTGCGCCGCTATCCGGGCACGTTGCTGATCATCTCCCACGACCGTGAATTCCTCGACGGCGTGATCTCGCACACGATGCACCTGCACGACGGCACGGCCAAGCTCTACACGGGCAACTACAGCGCGTTCGAACGTCAGCGCGCCGAGCACCTGCGCCAGCAGCAGATCGCGCACGAGCGCGAGAAGGCCGAGCGGGCCCACCTGCAATCCTTCATCGACCGCTTCAAGGCCAAGGCCAGCAAGGCCAAGCAGGCGCAATCGCGCATGAAGCGGCTGGAAAAGATGGCCGGCACCGAGGCGGTGCGGGCCGAGCGCTCCTTCAGCTTCTCGTTCCCGACGCCCGACCGGCTGCCGACCTCGATGTTGCAACTGGATCACGTGGATGCGGGCTACGGCGACCACGTCGTCCTGCACGACATCGCCTTCGGGCTGGAATCCGGCGACCGTATCGGCCTGCTCGGTCCGAACGGTGCCGGTAAGTCGACGATGGTGAAGTCGCTGGTCGGCGAACTCGCGCCGCTGGTCGGCGAGCGCGGTTTTCACAAGGACACGAAGATCGGTTACTTCGCCCAGCACACGGTCGAAAGCCTGCGCGAAGGTGCGAGTCCCTTCGACCATTTGCAGGAAAAGGCGCCGAACACCGGCGCACAGGTGCTGCGCGACTACCTCGGTACCTGGAATTTCCCGGCGGATCGTGCGTTCGAGCCGGTGGACGCATTCTCCGGTGGCGAACGGGCGCGCCTGGCCCTCGCCCTGATCGCGTGGGACAAGCCGAACCTCCTGCTGCTCGACGAGCCGACCAACCACCTCGACCTCGACATGCGCGAAGCACTCGCCGACGCGCTCGCGGCATTCGACGGCGCACTGGTGCTGGTCTCGCATGATCGCCATCTTCTCGGCATGGTTTGCGATGAGTTCTGGCGCGTGGCCGACGGCAAGGTGGAACCCTTCGACGGCGACCTCGACGACTACGCGAAGTGGTTGCGCAGCCGCGCCACCACGCGCAAGACGGCGGCCGTGGCCTCCGCGCCGGCCGACGCGCCCGTGCAGGAGTCGGCGAAGGAGAAGCGCAAGCTGAGTGCGGAGGACCGCGAGAAGGAAAAGCCGCTGCGCGCACGGGTGAAGAAGATCGAGGCGTTGATCGAAAGCATGGACAAGGAACTCGGCATGATCGAAGGCAAGCTGGCCGACCCCGCCGTGTACGGCGGTCCCACGGCCGAACTGATGAAGCTCGGCCAGCGCCAGGCCGAGTTGCGTGGCGACAAGGAAACGCTCGAAGCGGAATGGCTCGAACTTCTCGAACGGATCGAGGCCTGAGCGTGAGCGCCGTCCTCCACGTACTGTTGCCGGGACGCGACAAGGTTGGCGGCGTTGCCCCCTTTGCCGCTTGGCTGGCACGCGGAACGACGCTGCCGGCGGCGATGCCGGGTTACCTCGTCGCCCTGTCGGAACACTTCCGATGGCCGCATGGGCCGCTGCCGGCCGCGGCGCTGATCCGCCAGTCGGTGGCCGGCGACGCGGGCGACGCACTGTGGTTGTCCGCCGATCCCGCCTGGGTGCAGCCGGAACTCAATGGCGCACGCCTGCTTGCCTGCGGCAATCTCGGCTTGAGCGTGGAGGATTCGAAGAGCCTGGTCGACGCGCTCGCCGAAACCTTCGAGGCGGAGGGAATGAATCTCCTGGTCGGCGATGCGCAGCACTGGCAGCTGCGTCTGCCGGGCTACGTCCAGGTGCCTTCCTTTCCCGAGCCGGAGGACGCGCTTGGCGCCGATCTCTTCGAGCAGTTGCCCAAGGGCGAGGAAGGGCGGCGCTGGCGCGCCTTGATCAACGAAGCGCAAGTGATCCTGCACAACCACCCGGTGAACCGCACACGCGCGGCGCAGGGCCTTCCACCCGTGAACAGCGTGTGGCTGTGGGGTCCCGGCGCGCTTCCCGACTGGGTGGAATGCGGCCTTTCACGGATCTACAGCGACGACCTGCTCGCCTGGGCCCTGGCCCACCGCGCAAATGTGGACATCCAGTCGCGCACGATGTTCGCACCGTCCATCCGTGCAGAAGCCGCCCAAGCGAGAGCCACTCCTGTGGGAGCCGCTTCACCTGTGGGAGCCGCGTCAGCGGCGGAGGGTGCGAGCGGCAACCCACCCAAAGCCGC
>NZ_JBPGXU010000179.1:0-3282 GCF_056755675.1 Luteibacter sp. KNZ12-1A
CCCCGAGGCCGTCGCCGGACCGACCGCTTCACCGGTCGCGGTGTAGGTGATCAACGGATTGCCGTCTTCGTCCAGCGCCTGCCCGCCGATCGCCGTCGCGCCATTGGCCGAAGCCTGCGCACCCGAACCGTAGGCGGCACTGTTCTGTCCCGATGCCACCGAGCCATAGCCGGTGGCCGTGGCGAAGTCGGCGTTCGTACTCGCACCGCTGCCGATAGCGGAAGAACCGGTGCCTTGCGCGATCGCGCCCTGGCCCACCGCCGTCGTGTAATCGCCGCTGGCGAAGCTACCCGCACCGAAACCCGACGCCCCATGACCACTCGCGATGGCGCCATGGCCGTTCGCCGTCGCCTCGTCACCGATGGCCGTGCTGCTTTCGCCGGTCACCGTGGAACCGCTACCCGTGACCGACGTATTCGCCCCCACCGCCGTACTGTTTTCGCCATCGATGCTGGAGCTGGCGCCCAGGCCCGTCGCATTGTTGCCGCTGATGGACGTGTTGCTGCCGTAGGCCGAGGCGTTGTCGCCCCAGACGAAGGAGTTGGTACCGACCGTCGTCGTCTGCACGCCGATGGCGCGACTCAGGAAACCGACCGCGACCGCGCCGACATCGAGCGCACCGGCGTTCGCGCCGACCGCCGTGGCATTGAGATGGTCGGCCGTGCTCGACCAGCCGATCGCCGTGCTGTAATCGGCGGTGCCCCATGCACCCGCGCCGAAGGCCGACGAGCCGATACCGCTTGCGATCGTGGGAATGAAGCCGCCGTAGGCCGTCCCACCCACCGCCACGCTTTCCTCGCCCGTCGCCTGCGACGATTCACCGACGGCGACGCTGCTCGCGCCGGTCGCCGCGCTCTGCGTACCCACGGCCGTCGAATAATCGCCGATCGCATTGGCGACCGCGCCCACCGCCGTCCCTTGTGCACCGCTGGCGTACGCGCCCACGCCGATCGCGGAAGAGGCGAAACCGCCCGCCTGCGCGCTCGCGCCGATCGCCGTGCCACCGACCGCGGCCGTCGTCGCCGCCGTATCGACCGGGACGCCTTGATTGGTCACCAGCGGATCGCCGTCTTCATTCACTGCGACGCCACCGACGGCGACGCTACCCGGACCGTTGGCCTGCGCACCCGCACCGTACGACGCGCTGTTCTGTCCCGTGGCGACACTTCCACTGCCGGTCGCCGTCGCATTCGACCCCGTGGCGACCGCGGCGCTACCGAACGCGCTCGCACCGTCTGCGCCCGCGTAGGCACCCGAGCCAGACGCCGTCGCGTACTGACCCGTGGCCTGCGCATCGTCGGAACCATCGCCCAGGCCGTTGGCCTTGAAGTAATGACTCGCATCGCCGACGCTGGTGGCGAGCGAGTCGAGTTGTCCCTTGTTCACCGCGTCGGTGGCTTCGGTACCCGCCGCCACGTTGGTGACCTGCCGCTCGCTGCCCACATCGCCGACCGACACCGTGTTGTCGCGATCCGCGTACGAACCCTGGCCCAGCGCCACCGAGTTCTCGCCGATCGCCCACGCGTTCGCGCCCAGCGCCGTGCCCCCGTTGCCCAGCGCCCAGCTGCCCGCGCCGATCGCCACCGCGTTCGCGCTTTCGATGCCGAACAACCCGAAGCCAGTCTCCGCGTAATTGCCAATCGCCACGCTGCCTTCGCCCGCCGCGCTCGCGCCACCGCCGATCGCCGTCGAACCGCTGCTGTACGCCGCCGAGCCGTAACCCGTGGCCACCGACAGGTCGCCATCGGCGAAGGCTTGCGCTCCGTTCGCCACCGCGCCCGCACCGGACGCCTGCGCGAGGAAACCGCTCGCCGTCGATTGCTCGCCTTGCGCGAACGCCGCCGTGCCCAAGGCCGTCGCGAACTGGCCTTCGGCCTGTGCGCTCGCGCCCACCGCCGTCGCGGCCAGGCCCGAGGCCGTCGCCGGACCGACCGCTTCACCGGTCGCGGTGTACGTGATCAACGGATTGCCGTCCTCGTCCAGCGCCTGCCCGCCGATTGCCGTCGCGCCGTTGGCCGAAGCCTGCGCGCCGGAACCATAGGCGGCGCTGTTCTGTCCCGATGCGACGGCGCCATAGCCCGTCGCCGTGGCGAACTGCTGCGTCGCCACCGCGCCGGAGCCAAACGCGCTCGCGCCGGTCGCACCGGCATAGGCGCCCGATCCGGATGCCGTGGCGTAATCGCCCGTGGCCTGTGCATCGTCGCTTCCATCGCCGGCACCGTTCGCCTTGAAGTAATGCGTGGCGTCGCTGACATCGTCCGCAAGCTGGTTCACTTGGGTCGTCACGCCGTCGACGCGGGTGGACAGCGTGTCCACGCGCGCCGATACGCCGCCGACCGATGTCGAGACCTTGTCCAGTTGCCGCTTGTTGACCGCATCGGTCGCCTGCGTGCCGTCGGCGACGTTCACCAGCTGGCGCTCTTCGTTGATCTTGCCGATCGATACGGAATTCGCGCGATCCGAGATCGATCCGTCGCCGAGGGCGACGGAGTTCTTCGCCGTGGCGCGCGAATCCGTGCCGAATGCCGAGCTGGCCGATCCGCTCGCATAGGAGGACTCGCCGACCGCGACACTGTCCGTACCGACGGCGCGAGCGTTCTGTCCCAGTGCCGTCGCATAGATGCCGGCGGACTGCGCGTTCTGTCCCAGGGCGACGCTGTACGCGCCGCTGCTGTTCGCCGCGGTACCGACCGCCGTGCTGTAGTCGCCCGCGGCCTTGCTGGAGGTGCCGCAGGCGAAGGCGTCATCCCCCTTCGCTACCGGCGCCTTGCCCTGGATGCCGAACAAGTAGCCGCCGCATACATTGCCTGCGTGCGCCGGTGCGCTGCCCAGCGCCAGCATCGCGCCGGCAGCCAGTGGCAACGCAGCCAGTGCGGCGCGCACGCGTCGTGATGCACCACCCTTGCCGCTGGCCCGAGCCAGCTCCGAAGCCACGACCAGAATCCCGAGCGTCTTGTTCCAGACCTTGCTGTAGATGGTGTTCACGTCAGCCTTCCTCCCAGATGTCCGCATGTGAGCGATCGATGCGCGGGCGCGCGGCGCGCTGCCCTCCGCCAGTCCGTCGCGACCGCGGCGGACGATGTATCCCCATGACCGGCGCAGGCGCCGGCCGCTCGAACGTGTTCGGTGTGTGTCCTCGCCCGCATGGCGGGCGCATCACGGTAGAGGGGCCCCCCCCCCCCGGGCGCGGGACAGTAGGGGGGGGGGGGCGGAGGGGTTAAAAAAAAAAAACCGCCCCCCCCCCCAGCAAAGGTTATATAGGGTGGGGGCGGGGAAAAAAAA
>NZ_JBPGXU010000180.1:0-3115 GCF_056755675.1 Luteibacter sp. KNZ12-1A
ATGGGTGCTTGCGGCAACCTGGCCCGCTGCCGCGGGATCGCCGACAAGGTCGGCTCCCACCAAACCTCTCCCAACAGAGCCTCCAACAGAGCCTCCAACAGAGCCTCCCCGAGCGGCCGCGTGGCCGGGCTCCGCGAAGAATTTTTCTTGCAGTTGCGAATCGTCTCAGGAATGTGACAGCCATCCGGACGTCCAAATCCAGCACGTCGCGTCCTTCCATCCGTCGCGCAATCACTAAAAAACCCTTGCTGCATCACGTTTTCGAAGAAAAAACGCGGCTCATCCTGAATTTGGTGCGACGCCGCACTTGCATCCGTCACATTCGCTGGGTAGGTTCGGGTGCATGAACCTTCTTCCGACCGCCACCATGCGTCGCATCGCGAGCACGTTTCTCGTGCTTCTCGCGCTGTTCGTCGTGTGTGCCGGCGTGCAGGCGATGCCGTGCGAGCGGCACGCCTCTTCGGTCATGGAACAGCAATACGCGTCGCCCTCGGGTGACGCCCTCGACGATACCGTGGACCTGGCCGACCAGGACCCCGTGCCCTCGATCGAAGATAACGGTGGCGGCCTGGACGACACCTTCGATGTGCCGCCGCAGCATGCGGTAACCGTGCCGCATCTGGTCGAGGCCCGTCCGCAAGGCGTCCTGCCAGCGCCCCGACCGCACCATCCCAGCCTCGATCTGCGCCCTCCCATCGGCTGATCGCGCCGGCGCCGTTCCGCGCGCTCGGCTTCGCCATACCCCCGCAATCCGTTGATCCGTGCGTGCCGGCAAAGCCGGGCGCCAGCGAGCGTGTGCGCTCGCCCCCATTCTCCCCAAAGAGGAACACCGCCATGGAACGTCTCATCCAGGGTTTTCATCACTTTCGCCGCCATATGACCGCCGAACAGCGCGAGCTCTTCGCACGGCTGGCTTCGGGACAGACGCCGCACACGATGTTCATCACCTGCGCCGATTCGCGCGTGATGCCGGAACTGATGTTCGCGGCGCAACCGGGCGACATCTTCGTCTACCGCAACGTGGGTAACATCGTTCCCCCTTACGCGCAGCACGTCAGTGGCGTGATGGCGGCGATCGAATACGCCGTGTCGGCGCTCAAGGTGCAGCACATCGTCATCTGCGGCCATTCCGACTGCGGTGCGATGAAGGCATTGCAGAATCCGGCCCTGCTGCAAGGCAAGCCGTCGGTCGAGCAGTGGCTCAAGCATGCCGACGTGGCGCGATACGTGGTGGCCGAAAACCGTCCCACCATCCATGGTGAGGAAGGCCTGCGTTACCTCACGGAGGAAAACGTCGTCGGCCAGCTGGAGCACCTGCGTACGCTGCCCGCCGTGGCCGCCGCCATGGCCAATGGAAGCCTGCGCATCCACGGCTGGATCTACGACATCGCCAAGACGGAGATCACCGCTTTCGACCCGGTCGAAGGCCGCTTCCGTCCGCTGGTCGCCGGGGATACGAACGTGCCGGACGCTACCCCGCACGCTCGTTTCTCCACGCGTCCGCCGGTCGCGTCCGCCGCTTAAGGAATGTTCGCCATGCGTGCTTATTTCTCCCAGGGCCTGTTTGGCCGCGACCTCCTAGGATCGGTGGTCGTTTTTCTTGTCGCATTGCCGCTGTGCATGGGTATCGCGATCGCGTCGGGCATGCCGCCCAGCGCGGGACTCATCACCGGCATCGTCGGCGGTATCGTCGTGGGCGCCATCGCCGGTTCGCCGCTGCAGGTCAGCGGCCCGGCGGCGGGCCTCGCGGTCCTGGTGTTCGAACTGGTGCGCGAGCACGGCGTGGCCGCCCTTGGCCCCGTCGTGCTTCTTGCCGGCCTGATCCAGATCGCCGCGGGCCTTTGTCGCGTGGGTGTCTGGTTTCGCATGACCTCGCCCGCGGTGGTAGCCGGCATGCTTTCGGGCATCGGCATCCTCATCGTCGCTTCGCAGTCGCACGTGTTGCTCGACGCGGTTCCCAAGGCCCGCGGCCTGGAGAACTTCGCCGCGCTGCCCGGTGCCGTCTGGGAATCGGTGACGGGGGCCGGCGAAGGACAGGCGCCGGCCGCGCTGATGATCGGTCTCGGCACGATCGCGATCATGCTCGCGTGGGAAAAGCTCCGCCCGGCGAGGCTGCGTTTCGTCCCGGGTGCCCTGCTCGCGGTCGTGGCGATGACCGCGGCGGCGCAGTTCGGGGCGTTCGACGTGAAGCGCGTGGACGTGCCATCGAACCTGTTCTCGGCGGTGAACTTGCCGAGCCTGGGCAGCCTGTTCGGCGTGTTCGACGCGACCTTGCTGGTGGCCGCGGCGACCTTCGCCTTCATCGCCAGTGCGGAGACCTTGCTCTCGGCCGCCGCCGTGGATCGCATGCATGATGGCGAGCGCACGAACTACGACCGTGAGTTGACGGCGCAAGGCGTGGGCAACCTCATCTGCGGTTTCCTCGGCGCGTTGCCGATGACGGGCGTGATCGTGCGCAGCGCGGCCAATGTGCAGGCCGGTTCGGCCACGCGCATGGCCGCGATCATGCATGGCGGCTGGCTGCTGGCCTTCGTGATGCTGTTGCCGTGGTTGATGCGGATGACGCCGGTCTCGTGCCTCGCGGGCATCCTGGTGTTCACGGGCGTGAAGATGGTCAATCCGAAGCAGATCAAGAGCCTCGCCGCCTATGGCAAGGGCACGGCCGCGGTCTATGTCGCGACCACGCTGGCCATCGTCGCCACGGACCTGCTGACGGGTGTCATCGTCGGGTTCGGGCTGTCGCTGCTGCGTCTGGCGCTGCTCTCGTCCAAGTTGAAGATGGACGTGACCCATCACGACGAGCCGGGCATGGCCACGCTGCACCTGGAGGGTTCGGCTACGTTCCTCAAGGTGCCGTCGATGGCGCGCACGCTCGAGCGCATCCCGCCGAACACGCGGCTGTCGGTGATGATGGACCGCTTGCATCATGTGGACCAGGCGTCGCTGGAACTGCTGCGCGAGTGGGGCAGCAATGCGTCGAAGCGCGGTTGTGAATTGATCGTCGACTGGCAGGAGCTCGGGCGTCGGGTGGAGGGTTCCAGGCAGGCTGCCTAGCGCCCGAATCGCCGAATCGCCGACAGGGTCGGCTCCCACCAGGTTATCGCAACCCGGTGGG
>NZ_JBPGXU010000181.1:0-2822 GCF_056755675.1 Luteibacter sp. KNZ12-1A
GGGCCCGGGGCCGGGGCCCCCCCCGGCGGCGACACCGACATCTTCTTCGGCATGCCGCGAAAGAAACTTCGCGACGTGCTCGGCTGGAAGGCAGGCGGCGAAAACATGTGGGACGACGAGGACGAATACGCCGATGCCGCCGGGGACGAATGGCTGCGGCTGCGCTTCCTCGACGACAAGCTGTGCGACATCGAGGTGCTGGGCGGCCAGCTCACGCACGAAGGCACGGAACTACTCGCCACGACGATGCCCGCCCTGCATGCGGCGCTGAAGAAATCCGGCATGGCGCTGGAAAAAACCGAATGGCTTTCCGAAGGCCACGATTGCGTCGACCTCCAGATCGTGGTGGCATCCAGGGAAGACACCGGGGACGTTGGCGAGGAGATCGCGTGGGTCATCACCAGCAGCGACTTCCGCGTCGAATGACGCGAACGAGGGCCACCGTCGCAAGGCGCATCCGCCTCGCGGCGGTCCTGCTGGCGATCGCCTGTCTTGCCGGCTGCGCCACCGGGCCGCGCGTCGCGCCGCAGCGCAGCGCCCTCGCCCACTGGACACCGTCGCCCAACTTCAACGCGCGCAAGGCGCAGATCATCGTGTTGCACCACACGTCGATCGGCGACGCCGCGGAAGCCCTGCGCGTGCTGAGCACACGCAACAGCGAAGGCCAGGTGAGCGCCCACTACCTCGTCGAGGCCAATGGCCGCATCGACCAGCTCGTCGACGACAACGACCGCGCATGGCATGCGGGTGCCTCGCGCTGGGGCGACATGACGGACCTGAATTCCTCGTCCATCGGCATCGAGATCGACAACGATGGCGAGTCCCCATTCACCCAGCCGCAGATACAAGCGCTGGTGAAACTGCTGGCCGATCTCACCACGCGCCTCGGCATCCCGCGCGAAGCGGTGGTCGGCCATGGCGACATCGCGCCCGGCCGGAAGAACGACCCGAGCGCGCGGTTCCCCTGGGCGACGCTCGCCAGCTACGGTTTCGGACTGTGGCCGGAGCCGAACCCGATCCCCGCGCCGCCCGGCTTCGACAGCCTCGCGGCGATGCGCCTGGTCGGTTATGACGTATCCAATCCGCGCAATGCGATCGTCGCCTTCCATCGCCACTACCGCGCGATGGAAACCGACACGCTCGATCTCACCGATGCCGCCCTTCTTTATTCTCTGCAACGCAAGCTGATGGCGCCTCGTCAGTAATCGAACGAAGCGAACGCGGCGATCGTCCGTTCGATGGCCGTGTCGTCGATGTCCAGGTGCGTCACCAGGCGGATCGACGGAAGATAGCCGATGCTCAGTCGTACGCCGTGCGCGGACATGTGCGTGGCTAGGTCCTTCAAGCGTGCGGGCGGCACGTCGACGAAGACCATGTTCGTATGGCAGCCCTTGACCTCGAGGCCGTCGATCCGGCGCAAGCCGTCCGCCAGCCGGATGGCGCGCGCGTGGTCGTCGGCCAGGCGTTCCACATGGTGGTCGAGCGCGTGCATGGCCGCCGCGGCCAGCATGCCCGCCTGCCGCCAACCACCGCCGGCCACCTTGCGCCAGCGACGAGCGCGGTCGATCAGCGCCACGCTGCCCAGCAACACCGAGCCCACGGGCGCGCCAAGTCCCTTGGACAGGCACACGGACACGCTGTCGAAGCCCGCCACGACCTCGCGGGCCGGACGGCCATAGGCGATCGCCGCGTTGTAGAGACGCGCGCCGTCCATGTGCAGTCCGAGGCCGCGCCGTGTCGCCAGTTCGCGCGCGGAGGCGAGGTAATCGAACGGAAGGACGCGGCCATGCCAGGTGTTCTCCAGCGCCAGCAGGCGGGAGCGGGCGAAGTGCGGGTCGATCGGCTTGATCGCCGCCTCGACCTTGTCCAGGGGTAACGTTCCGTCGGCGTCCTGCGGGATCGGCTGTGGCTGGATCGAACCCAACACCGCCGCACCGCCGCCTTCGAAGCGATAGGTATGCGCATCCGCGCCTACGATGTACTCGTCGCCGCGTTCGCAGTGGCTCATCAGCGCGAGCAGGTTGCCCTGGGTACCGGTGGGCACGAATAACGCCGCGGCGAAGCCCAGGTCGGCCGCGATGCGGTCCTGCAAGGCATTGACCGTGGGGTCCTCGCCGTACACATCGTCACCGACCGGTGCACGCGACATCGCCTCGCGCATGGCGTCGGTGGGCCGGGTGACGGTATCGCTGCGCAGGTCGATGGTTTCCATGGCATGGGTTCGAGAGGGACCAGCCAATGATGGTACGCGATGCCGTTCACGATTCCGTGGCCCGAAAGACGGCATGCTTCAAGCCATGATCACGATCGTCATGGGTGTTTCCGGCAGTGGCAAGAGCACGATCGGCACCGGCCTGGCGGCACGGCTGGGCCAGCCCTTCGTCGACGGGGACCACCTGCATCCGCAAGCCAACCGCGACAAGATGGCCCGGGGCATACCGCTCGACGATGCGGACCGACAGCCCTGGCTCGCCGCCATCGTGGGGGAAATGGATCGCCACCGGCGGCAGGGCGAGTCGCTGGTGGTGGCGTGCTCGGCCTTGAAGCGCCGCTATCGCGATTTCTTGCGCGACGGACACGACGACGTGAGGTTCGTCTACCTGCATGGCTCACGCGAACTGCTGGCCGAACGCCTCGGACACCGGGCGGGACACTTCTTCGATCCGGCGCTCCTCGACAGCCAGTTGGCCACGCTGGAGGAACCCGGCGACACGGAGGCCATGCGCGTGGAGATCGGCAAGCCGCCGGCCGAACTCGTCGAGTGCATCATCCGCGCGGATTGCCACGGTCCGCAGCCGTAGACCTGTCTCTTATACACATCT
>NZ_JBPGXU010000182.1:0-2778 GCF_056755675.1 Luteibacter sp. KNZ12-1A
CCTTTCCCGAGCGACGGTGCAACCGGAGCGACGAGGGTGGCGGCCGACGGCTCTGCCCCGCACACCCCCAACCGCGAGGGCAAAGCCGAGCCTGAGAGCTGAAGTGCAAAGCGCCGCCGCTCTTCCGCGAAAAACAAAAAAAGCCGGGCGTCGCCGCCCGGCTTTTCGCAAAACTTGGGTTGCCCCGGCCGATTAAGCGGCCTGGACTTCCTCAGCCTGCAGGCCCTTCTGGCCATTCACGACCTTGAAGGAGACCTTCTGGCCTTCGGCAAGGGACTTGAAGCCGTTGCCCTGGATAGCGCGGAAGTGGACGAACACGTCCGGGCCAGCTTCACGGGAAATGAAGCCAAAACCCTTTGCATCGTTGAACCACTTAACGGTGCCGATCTCACGATCCGACATAGAAACACTCCAATACGATTTACGAATGAAACCAGCGACTTGTTTTAAGTCGCCGCATTACTGGTGTGCAAGGAAACGCGAGGAGCGAAGCGATGTTGCGGATACGTGATCAGCTGCATCGGGTCAACATAACTCTATGACCCCGGCAAACACAGTCCGGAGACTATACTCGTACCTGAAGGAAATAGCGATGACCCCGAATTGCCCCCGGCGGCGCCATCGCTGACGCGGATTTCACCCCGGTTGGGGACATCCTTGCCCAGCGTCGCACTAGCGGTGCGACTTTGGCTACCATCCGTCCACGCTCGCCAAGGGGGACCGACGACCCATGAACCGCTCCATGATCCGCATTGCCCCATTCCTGATCGGCGCCCTCGCGCTGGCCGCCTGCTCGGACCAGAAAACCAAGCCGGAGCCCACCACCAGCCGCACCGTGACTTCGACCACCACCACGGCGAGTGGCGGTACCAGGGCCGCCACCTCCACGACGTCGACGAACACCGCTCCCAAGAGTGGCGGCGCCCGTACGAGTGGCAAGCAGGCTCCCCTGCCCGACAACACCGGCATCGCATCCTGCGACGAATACCTGGCCAGCTACAAGAGCTGCCATCTGGCCGCCGGCATCTACGCCCGCGACCAGATAGAAAACCGCTACGAACTCATGCGGACCAGCCTGCTGCGGCAGTCGCAGGATGCCGACATGCGCGATCAACTGGCGAACCGCTGCACATCGCTGGCCAACCAGCTCAAGGAAGCGCTGCACGGCAAGTCGTGCACGGACGTGCCTGCCCCCGCTTCCACCCGCTGATCAGCCGGACAAGGCTTTGCCGATGAGCGAAGCCAGCCCCCGGGGCTGGCTTCGCTCCACCACCACCCGAGGCGTGCCGTGCCAGGCGGCGCATTCACCGATCGCCGAGGCCAGCCCCTCCACGAGCGCCGGGGACAGGGCCACGCCTGGCTCCAGCCAGATGCCCAGAACCTGGAACAAGCCACCCTGGCGATGGGCTTTCGCATCCAGGCGCCCGACCAGCCGGCCGCGATGCAGGATGGGGAGCACGTAATAGCCGTATTTGCGCTTGGCTGCGGGCGTATAACACTCGATCGTGTATTCGAAACCGAACAGGTCCATCGCCCGGGCGCGATCCCAGACGACGGGATCGAACGGGGACAACAACGTGGTCCGCGTCGCCCTCAGGCTTCCCCGTGCCGCCTCGTCGAGCAGGGACGCGTGCGCGCGGTGCACGTAGGCCGGCTCGTCCCAGCCGTCGACCGCTACCCGTACCAGTGAGCCATCGGCAAGCATCGGCACCAGTTCCTCGTCCGTCACGCGCGGACGCAGACGGAAGTAATCCGCTACCCAGCGCGCCTTCGCGATGCCGAGCGCGCGCACGCTTTCGGCGATGAAATATCGGCGCACGACCGCCTCGTCCAGGGTGCCAGGAGGTGGAGGCTCGGGCCAACGGGAGGTCACCCGCTCGGCGAGATCGTAGACCCGCTGGAAACGCTCCCGGCGCGTCACCATGAGCCGGCCCAGTGCGAACCATGCCTCGAGCCAGCGTTTCTCCGGTTTCCAGCCCCACCAGCCCTTGCTCGCCGGAACATCACGTTCGAAATCCGCGGCACGCAGGGGACCCTCGCGGCGAATCCGCTCCAGTAGCGCATCCATGTCGGTGCGCGCCTCGGCATGGCTGCGTTCGGCGTGCTTGTGCGCCCAATGGCCCGCGCGCCCCGAGCGGTAGTCGCGGTGGTAGCGGAATTGGCCGGACGGCACGAAACACGCTTCGTGGGCCCAGCATTCGGCGATGAGGCCCTCGGCCAGGGTTTCGTCGAGCCATTCGTTGCGGTAGCCACCGAGGCGCGAGAACAGGACCATGTAGGGGCTGCGTGCGACGACGTTGATCGTATCGATCTGAAGCAATCCCATCCGCGCGATGGTCGTCGTGATGTCGGCTTTGCGTGCCTTGCGGGTACTCCGCTTCAGCAAGCCTTGCGCGGCGAGGTGCAGGAGTTGGGCGGACCGGGATGAAAGGTGGAGCACGTCGCCCGTGGAGGCGCCGTCGGATAGGCGTGACGACACGGTGGAGGCCTTATCGCAATTGGGCCGCCATTAAATCGCCCCTTGCTAGCGTGGGCAACGATAGCCGTGCGCTGACGCGTCCCGGTATGTCCACCACGCTGACGAAAGGAGGCTTTCGATGAAGAAGCAAGTTCGCGCCGTCGCCTTCGGCGCATCGCTGCTGCTGGCAGGCGCGGCATTCGCCCAGGATGCCCCACCATCGGGACGGGTGCCGCCTCCGCCGCCGGGCGAAGCCACGCCTCCGCCACCCCCACCGCCGGGGGCCGTACCCCCCGCGCCACCGGCCGACAACATGCCAC
>NZ_JBPGXU010000183.1:0-2775 GCF_056755675.1 Luteibacter sp. KNZ12-1A
GCCGGCGTCGCGGTGCAGGTGCGCCGTCGCGCACGACAGAACCCCACCGTCGGCACGCCGGCCAACGACACCGAGGACGACTGGTGACACTCGCGTTCTATCTCGTCGCGGCGGCGATGCTCGCCCTCGCGCTCGCCCTGCTGCTCGTTCCGCTCGTTCGCCAGGGCCGCCTGCATGGCCGCCCGCGCGGCGTGTTCGCATGGGTGGTGGCGATCGCCGTGCTCCTGCCCCTGGGCAGCGCCGGCATCTACATGCTCGTCGGCACGCCGTCGACCCTCGGTGGCGTCGAGCCGCCGAAGGAAATGACCGTCGGCGAAGCCATCGACAGCCTGCTGGCACGCCTCAAGGAGCATCCCGACGATGCCCAGGGATGGGTTCTCCTCGGCCAGACCTACAGCATGCTCAAGCAAGCGCCGGATGCGCGCGACGCCTACGACCGCGCCTTGAAAGCCGATCCGAAGAATGTCGCCGCGATGGTCGGCTGGGCCGAGGCCGACTCGCTGGTGAGGCCGGACCACCGCATCGAGGGCCGCGCCATGGACCTGCTCACCGGTGCGCTGGCCATCGAGCCGCAGAGCCAGCGGGCCTTGTGGCTGCTCGGCATCGCGCAATTCCAGCAAGAGCGCTACACCGACGCCGCGGCCTCCTGGCGTAAGCTGCAACCGCTGCTCGACCCGGATTCCAACGTGGCTCACGCCGTGGCCCAGCAGATCGCCCTTGCGGACAAGCGCGCCGGCGAAGGGCACACCCCGTGAAGGAACACCCCATGGGCGACGCCCGCCGCTACCACACGCTGTCCTCGCCATTCCGCATGAAGCGCGGCGGCGAGCTGCACGGCGCGCGCGTGGCGTTCGAGACCTGGGGCACGCTCGCGGCCGGGCGTGACAACGCCATCCTGATCCTCACCGGCCTGTCGCCCAGCGCGCACGCGGCGGCCAACGCCGAGGACCCCAGCCCCGGCTGGTGGGAGGACATGATCGGCCCGGGACGCGCGTTCGATACGGATCGCTATTTCGTCATCTGC
Source organism: Luteibacter sp. KNZ12-1A (assembly GCF_056755675.1). Classification (NCBI taxonomy): domain Bacteria; kingdom Pseudomonadati; phylum Pseudomonadota; class Gammaproteobacteria; order Lysobacterales; family Rhodanobacteraceae; genus Luteibacter; species Luteibacter sp. KNZ12-1A. The sequence goes on from NZ_JBPGXU010000183.1 coordinate 1,025, forward strand.
GTGAATTCGCTCGGCAGCGACAAGGGTTCCACCTGTGCCGCTTCCATCGATCCGGCCACCGGCGAACCGTACCGGCTGACCTTCCCCGAGTTGTCGCTCGAAGATGTCGCCAACGCCGCGTACGAAGCGGTGACGGGGCTCGGTATCGCTCAACTGGCCTGCCTGGTGGGTTGTTCCATGGGCGGCATGAGCGCGCTGGCCTACATGCTGCTGCATCCGGGCGCCACGCGAACGCACATCAGCGTCGACACAGCGCCGCAGGCGCAGCCTTTCGCCATCGCCATCCGCTCCTTGCAGCGTGAAGCGATCCGCCTCGATCCGCACTGGAACGAAGGTCGCTACGACGGGGACGAGTGGCCGGAACACGGCATGAGCATCGCGCGCAAGCTCGGTGTCATCACCTACCGCTCGGCCATGGAATGGAACGGCCGTTTCGCCCGCATCCGCCTCGATCCGGAACAACGCGACGACAACGAGCCGTTCGGCTTCGAATTCCAGGTGGAGTCGTACCTGGAAGGCCATGCGCGGCGCTTCAACCGCCAGTTCGACCCGAACAGTTACCTCTATCTCTCGCGCGCCAGCGACTGGTTCGACGTGGCCGAGTACGGCGAGGGCGACGTGATGCGCGGACTGGCCCGGATCCACGTCGACCGCGCCCTGGTCATCGGGGTGAGCACGGACATCCTGTTTCCCCTGGAGCAGCAGGAAACCATCGCCAAGGGCCTGGAGGCCGCCGGGGCGCAGGTGGAGTTCGTGGCGCTGGACTCGCCACAGGGCCACGACGCCTTCCTGGTGGACATCGAGAACTACAGCCGGGCGATTGGGGGCTTCCTCCGCTCCCTGCTATGATCGGTGGCGACCGGCGTCCCCACGCCATCGCATCCAGAGGTTCCACCCCATGATCACGGTCGACTTCCCGGGCAGCCGCAAGCTCATCGAGGCCATCGACGCCTCGGTCGCCCAGCCGAGCACCCCGGCGATCACCGACACCCTGCGCAACGCGCTGTGCCGGCTGATCCGCTCGCAGGAGGTGCAGCTCCCCCCGTGCGTGTTCGAGACCGCCGGCGACCACTACGCGCGCCGCGAGCTCTACCGCAGCGAGGAACACGGCTACAGCGTGGTCGCCATGACCTGGGGGCCCGGCCAGGGCACCCTGATCCACGACCATAGCGGCATGTGGTGCGTGGAGGGCGTCTGGAACGGGGCGCTGGAGATCGTCCAGTACGAACTGCTCGACCACGACGCCCAGCGCTACCACTTCCGCCCCGTCGGCTCGATCCAGGCCGGCCCCGGCTCCGCCGGCAGCTTGATCCCCCCGCACGAGTACCACACCATCCGCAATCCCAGCGAGGATTCGGTGGCCGTCAGCCTGCACATCTACTCGGGCCGCATGACCCAGTGCGCCGTGTTCAACCCCCAGGGCGACGACTGGTACCTGCGCGACGAACGCCAGTTGGGCCTCGACCGCGTCCACTGATTCCCGCATAATCGCGCTCATGCCCGAGTGGTGGAATTGGTAGACGCAGAGGACTCAAAATCCTCCGCCGCAAGGCTTGTCGGTTCGAGTCCGACCTCGGGCACCACACATGGAAACCGTCCTCTCCGGGGGGCGGTTTTTTGTTTTTGCGGCGCGTGGGCTCTGCTTCGCCCTCGCGCTCGCCGTGTGCGTGGCGAGGGGAGCTGCCGGGCGCCACCCTCGGCGCGACGGTAGTCGCCGTCCCTTGGGAAGGGATGCCGCTGCGCGGCCGTGT
>NZ_JBPGXU010000184.1:0-2732 GCF_056755675.1 Luteibacter sp. KNZ12-1A
GGGGGTGTTAACCCTCCCATTTGGGGGCGGAATGCGGGGGGGTAGACAACCGGGTGGGCCGGGCTCTGGTGGGAGCCGACCCTGTCGGCGATGCTCCTGAAGCCGGCGATGCCCCTACAGCAACGGAATCAACAACAACGCCACGATGTTGATGATCTTGATCAGCGGGTTCACCGCCGGCCCCGCCGTGTCCTTGTATGGATCGCCCACGGTATCGCCGGTGACGGCCGCCTTGTGCGCATCGGAACCCTTGCCGCCGAAGTGGCCATCCTCGATGTACTTCTTGGCGTTGTCCCAGGCGCCACCTCCCGTGGTCATGGAGATGGCCACGAACAGGCCGGTGACGATCGTGCCGATCAGCACGCCGCCCAGCGCCTGCGCGCCGGCCTCCGGGCCGCCCAGCCACTTGAAGCCGAAGATCACCACCACGGGCACCAGTACCGGCAACAACGAGGGAACCAGCATCTCGCGGATCGCCGAACGGGTGAGCAGGTCCACCGCGCGGGAATAGTCGGGCTTGGTCGTTCCCTCCATGATGCCGGCGATCTCGCGGAACTGGCGGCGTACTTCTTCCACCACCGAGCCGGCGGCGCGACCCACCGCCTCCATCGCCATCGCGGCGAACAGGTAAGGAATCAGGCCACCGATCAGCAGGCCGATGATCACGTAGTGGTTGGACAAGTCGAAGCGCACCTCGGTACCGCCGAAATGCAGGTTCAGGTTATGCGTGTAATCGGCGAACAGCACCAGGGCGGCGAGGCCCGCCGAACCGATCGCATAGCCCTTGGTCACCGCCTTGGTCGTGTTGCCCACGGCGTCCAGCGGATCGGTCACGCCACGCACCTCGGCGGGGAGTTCGGCCATCTCGGCGATGCCGCCCGCGTTGTCGGTGATCGGCCCATAGGCATCCAGGGCCACGATCATCCCGGTCATGCTCAGCATGGCAGTGGCGGCGATGGCGATGCCATAGAGGCCGGCCAGCGCGAATGCTCCCCAGATCGCCGCGCACACGGCGAGCACCGGCAGCGCGGTGGATTTCATCGAAACGCCGAGCCCGGCGATGATGTTGGTCGCATGGCCGGTGGTCGAGGCTTGCGCCACGTGGCGTACCGGGCGGAACTCGGTCGCGGTGTAGTACTCGGTGATCACCACCATGGCGCCGGTGAGCACCAGGCCGATGATCGCGCAGCCATAGATGCGGCCCGGGCCGAAGGCGGAATCGGCCATCAGGGATTGGGTGATGGGCCAGAACGCGACCGCCGCCAGCACGGCGGAAACGGCCACGCCGGCATAAAGGGCGTTCATGATCTTGCCGCCGCGCGTCTTCACGAAGAACGTGCCGATGACCGACGCCACGATCGAGGCGCCGCCGAGCACCAGTGGGTAGAGCACGCCCGAGGGACCGACCTCGGTCGCCATCACGCCGCCCAGCAACATCGTGGCGATCAGGGTCACCGCGTAGGTTTCGAAGAGGTCGGCGGCCATGCCGGCGCAATCGCCGACGTTGTCGCCCACGTTGTCCGCGATGACCGCCGGGTTGCGCGGGTCGTCCTCGGGGATGCCGGCCTCGACCTTGCCGACCAGGTCCGCGCCCACGTCGGCACCCTTGGTGAAGATGCCACCGCCCAGGCGCGCGAAGATCGAGATCAGCGAGGACCCGAAGGCGAGCCCCACGAGCGAATGCAGGACATGCGTGCGCTCGTAGCCCATGTGGGTGAGCACGCCGTAATAACCGGCCACGCCGAGCAAACCGAGCCCGACCACCAGCATGCCGGTGACGGCGCCGCCACGGAAGGCCACCGCGAGGGCAGAAGAAAGGCCGCTCCTGGCGGCCTCGGCGGTACGTACGTTGGCGCGAACGGATACGTTCATGCCGATGTAGCCGGCCGCCCCCGAGAGCACCGCCCCCAGCGCGAAGCCGATCGCGGTACCCCAGTCGAGGAAGATGCCGAGGAGCAGGAAAAGCACGATGCCGACGACGCCGATGGTGGCGTATTGGCGGTTGAGGTAAGCGCGGGCGCCTTCCTGGATCGCCGCGGCGATCTCCTGCATTCGTTCGTTGCCCGGCGACCTGGCCAAGACCCAACTGACCGAAAACGCGCCGTACAGAATCGCAACGACCGCACATGCCAGCGCGATCCATAAACCGTACTGCTGCAGCATCGAAGCCTCCCCGAATTGTGGGAGCCCAACATGGGGCCCGATCCGAGTATAGGCAGGGGAGGCGGGGGAAGGCGTTGTGCGCTGCGGCGGGGGGGGCGCCGCCCCCCCGCCGGGCGCCGCGATGCCTGGAAGAAAAAGGAGTCGGCCTGTAAGCCGGGTTCTGTGCGTCTTGCGACGTGACAGTCATTCTTCTCGGCCTGGCGTCACCGCCAGGCTCCAGCAACCTACCCGGGAACGACGCGGGCCGCGTCATGGTTCCCTTATTTGGTCTTGCTCCGGGTGGGGTTTACCGTGCCGTGCGGCGTTAGCCCCGCACGCGGTGCGCTCTTACCGCACCCTTTCACCCTTACCTGATCCCCTTGCGGGGCCATCGGCGGTCTGCTCTCTGTTGCACTGGCCGTCAGCTCACGCTGCCCAGGAGTTACCTGGCACCCTGCCCTGTGGAGCCCGGACTTTCCTCGATACGCCCGAAGGCGCGACGCGACTGTCCGGCCGACTCCACCGTCGATTGTACGGCAGAAGCGACGCCTGCACGTAGAATGATCCGCCCCACCCAGCGGATCCCCCGA
>NZ_JBPGXU010000185.1:0-2636 GCF_056755675.1 Luteibacter sp. KNZ12-1A
AGATGTGTATAAGAGACAGGTCTCGGTGCGCTCGCGCGCTGCGGAATCCATCGTGGTCATGTGTGGCGTGCCCCAAGGCCTGGTTCAAACTCCCGTTCCCTCGGACGGGGCTCGAAGTGGTCAGGCAATACGGGAAAGGCCGGGACGGAGCGCACCCGAGGCGGCTCCGGTCCGCGACGTGCTTCCCCGCGGAAGCCGTCACCACAATCGGTACCGATCAGGCACCGATTGTTGGCAGGTCTTCGGACTCGTGGACGAGGGCTTTGGGGCCCGGCCTACCCGTCGCTTCCCAGTCACCGAGGACCAGTGCAATAGAACGGGATCGTTTCCACTTACCGCTGCGGGGCAGTTCCGGATTCACACCGGATTCCCTATTAAGTCCGACGGGCAGTCGCGCCTCTCCGGACACCAACGGGACACACGATATAGGCGATGGCTCGACCGGTCAACACAAGATATGGTGTAAATCGCGTAAGTCCCGCCACGTTCACGAATTGTGACGACGGCCTACACAAAGCGCATGAGCCTGCGACGATAAACTCCGCTCCCCCTCCCGGATCACCCAGGATCGATGCCCTCACCATTCGCATTGCAGGACAATGAACTGATCGCCCGAGCGTTCGACGCCGCACCTTACGGCCTGGCCGCTCTTTCTCCCACGGGTGAACTCCTGTACGCCAATGCCTGGGCCAGGGCCCGCCTGCCCGAAGGTGGATTCCTGTCCATCTGGAACGCCGCGGGCCGCGACTGGTTCAGGTCGGAATTGCCGAATCTGGCCGCGAGCGGTATGCGCACGGCGGAACTCGGCTCCGTGGATGGCTCGCCCTGGCGCGTATGCATGGAACGCTGGGATGGCACGGCCATCGTGTCCATTCAGCCGGCCGCCGACGAGGATCAGGGCTGGCGCAGCGCGGGCATCGGTCGCGATCTCGCGCTCGACCTCACCCAGGACCAGTTGCGCCAGGCGCAGAAGATGGACGCGATCGGCAAGCTGACCGGCGGTGTCGCCCACGACTTCAACAACCTTCTGCAGGTGATCAGCGGGAACCTGCAGCTTCTCGCCTCCGACGTCACCGGCAATGCCCGTGCGGAACGGCGCCTCGCCAATGCGATGGCCGGGGTGACCCGCGGCAGCAAGCTGGCCGCGCAACTGCTCGCCTTCGGCCGGCGCCAGCCGCTGGCACCGAAGGTCGTGAATGTCGGACGCTTCATCCGCGACATGGACGAACTCCTGCGCCGCGCGCTAGGCGAGGCGATCGAGATCGAAACCGTCGTCGCCGGCGGCCTGTGGAACACGCTGGTCGACCCGGGCAACGTGGAAAACGCGCTGCTCAACCTGGCGCTCAATGCCCGCGACGCGATGGAAGGGCGCGGCAGGCTCACCATCGAGGCCGGCAACGCGCTGCTGGACAGCGCCTATGCCGCGGCACATGGCGACCTGCGACCTGGCCAGTACGTGATGATCGCCGTGACCGACACCGGCGGAGGCATTCCCCCGGAAATCATCGAGCAGGTGTTCGAACCCTTCTTCACCACCAAGCCCGAAGGCCGGGGCACCGGTCTCGGGCTCTCGATGGTCTACGGCTTCGTCAAGCAATCCGGCGGGCACGTGAAGATCTACAGCGAGCCCGGCGAGGGCACCACGGTAAAGATCTACCTGCCACGTAGCACGCAGAGCGAAGACCGCCTGGTCGATCTGGACGAGGAAGCCGTGCGCGGTGGCGACGAGACGATCCTGGTGGTGGAGGACGACGACGCGGTGCGCGAGACGGTGGTCGGCATGCTCGGCGACCTCGGCTATCGCGTGTTGAAGGCGCGCGATGCGGGGAGCGCGCTGTCGATCGTGGAAAGTGGCATCGCGATCGACCTGCTCTTCACCGACGTGGTGATGCCCGGTCCGCTGCGCAGTCCGGAACTGGCAAGAAAGGCGATGGAACGGCAACCAGGAATCGCCGTGCTCTTCACCTCGGGCTATACCGAGAACGCCATCGTGCATGGCGGCCGCCTCGATGAAGGCGTGGAGTTGCTGAGCAAGCCGTACACGAAGGAACAGCTGGCCCGGCGCGTACGCCATGTGCTGGCCGCGCGGATACCGCGCCCGGCGGCCGAGATCGCGCCGGCGCCGATGGCGGTGCCGGGGGCGGCACCCACGCCATCGGCCTCGCTGCGCGTGCTGGTCGTCGAGGACGACGCCCTGATACGGATGTCCATTTGCGAGATGCTCGAAAGCCGGGGCCATATCGCTTTCGAGGCCGGCGACGGCAACGAGGCCTTGCGTGTGCACGCCGCCGAGAGGATCGACGTCCTTCTCGCCGATGTCGGGCTACCCGGGATGAACGGGGTGGACCTGGCCGAGCGGTTGCGAGAAACGCAGCCCGGCCTGCCGGTGATCTACGCCACGGGTGACCATACGGCCAATGGCGTGGAGTGCGACATGCACACGCGGATCATCGTGAAGCCGTATGGGGTGGCCGACCTGATCGATGCGATCGGGCGGATCGCGGGCCGCTAGGAGCATCGCCGACAAGTCGGCTCCCACAAGGTCGAGAGCATCGCCGACAGGGTCGGCTCCCACCAGGGGCCGGAGGCGGATCCCACCAAGGGCTGGAGGCATCCATGCTCTGGTGGGAGCCGAC
>NZ_JBPGXU010000186.1:0-2427 GCF_056755675.1 Luteibacter sp. KNZ12-1A
CACCGAGCCACCCCAGCACGGCCGAGGCGAAGGGTACCGAAAGCAGGAGCCAGGCGGGGAGTCCGCCGAAGCTCACGCTGCCGTCGTATGCCGCGGCCAGGCGGCCGACGGGCCCGGCGAGGGCCAACTCGAGGACCACGGCCAGCGCCACGGCGAGGACACCTGCCAGGAAGCCAAGCCAGATACCGGCATACAGGTACGGACGGCGAACGAACGGACGACTCGCGCCGATGAGCAGGAGCACGCCGATCTCGGCGCTACGGCTCTGGATATCGACACGGATCGTATTACCGACCACCAGCAGGGCGGCGACGCCGAGCAACAGGGCCAGCAGGCTGACCGCACGGGTACCCACACCGAGCAGGGCATCGAGACGCTGCCGCCATGCACCGGTGTCCTGGACCATGTCGACGCCGGGCGTGGCCTTCATCGAATCGACGAGGCGGCCGATGTCCTCGGCCGACAAGCCTGGCTTGGGCTGCACGGAAAGCACGTAAGGCAGCGGATTGGCATCGAGCGATTGCAGCGCGCCCGAGAAACCCTGTACCTCCGCCAGTTCGTCGAGGCCATCCTTCGGCGTGCGCACGACGATGTCGGCGACTTCCGGACGACCGCGCAGGGCGGAAGCGGCGGTCTCGGCCATGCCGGCGTTCTGGCCGGGCTTCATGAAGGCGCTGATGGACTGGTTGCGACCGAGCGCTTCGCCCATCCGCTGCACGTTGCCGAGCAGGAGGTAGAAGGTCAGCGGCAGGGCCAGCGCCACACCCATCACGGCCACGGTGAGCAAGGTGCCGAGCGGGCGGGCGCCGAGACGGCGCAGGCTGATCGACATGCTCCAGGCATGGTGTTCACGCCACGCCCCCACCTTGCGCGGTTCGCTGCGGCGGGTCTTTTCCGGCTCGGGCGCGCGACGCGGCTCGCGGACGGCGTTCATACCACCTCCATCGCGGGAACGTCGGCGACCAGCTTGCCGTGATCGAGCACGACGACGCGTTTCTTCATTCGCTTGATCAGCATGAGGTCGTGGCTGGCGACGAGGACGGCGGTACCGACCGCCTGGAACTCCGCGAACAGGCCCATGATCTCCATCGCCAGTTGCGGATCGAGGTTACCCGTGGGCTCGTCGGCGATGAGCACGGCGGGTTTGGCGACGATGGCACGCGCGATGCCCACGCGCTGCTGTTCACCCGTGGAAAGCGCCTCGGGCAACTGCTTCTCGTAGCTGAGCAGGCCGACCTTCTCCAGCGCCGCGCGCACGCGCCGGCCACGATCGGCTGGCGAGACGCCCGCGATGATCAAGGGCAATTCGACGTTGGCGAAGACGCTGCGGTCCAGCAGCAGGCGGTGGTCCTGGAAGACCATGCCGAGCTTGCGCCGGATCTTCGGGATCTCGGCGGGGCGCACGGTGTTGAGCTTGCGCCCGTCGAGGGTCACCACGCCGTTGGTCGGGCGCTCGATCATCGCCAGCAGTTTGAGCAGCGTGCTTTTTCCCGCCCCGGAGTGACCGGTGACGAAGGCCATTTCGCCTGCCTCGACGCTAAAGGACACATCGGTAAGGGCCTGGTGATCGCCCTCGTACCGTTTGCTCACCAGATCGAAACCGATCACCGCGTCACCCGTTGGCCCGTGAAGCCCCAGAGGATAAGGGATGTGGTGTTGCTTTTGCGGCGCGGCGCCCGATGGGGTTCAGCCAATCGCACACCGGATCGGAGCCGCCCGACCGTGAAAGCCGATTGCCGTGGAAGCGGATTGCCGTGGAGCCGCCCAGCTGTGGGAGCCGCTTCAGCGGCGACAGGGGGCTTGCCTCAACCTGGCCCGCTGCCGCGGGATCGCCGACAAGGTCGGCTCCCACCAGAGCGGGCTCCCCACCACGTCGGCCGGCCGGCCGGGGCGGCTCGGCAGGGCCGGCCCGGCGGGACTCGGCCTGGTGGGAGCCGACCCTGTCGGCGATGGGGTGCCTGCCTCAGCGCCCGCCGAACAACCGGCCGATGCGGCGCAGGAGACCGACCTTTTCCTTGGCGGGCGACGCCGCCGGAGCAGGCGCGGACGCCGGCCGGCTGGCCGTCACCTGGCGCGAAGGACGGCGGTTCGGGTTCGGCTGACCTTCGGCGTGCCGCGAAGCACCCGGTTGCTGCGCCCTGGCGGAGTCGCGCATCGAGGCGCCGTTGCCAGCCGACGAGGCCTCGCGGCCGCCGCTCGAACCTTCGCGGCCACCGTTGCGCCTGTTCGCACTGTTACCGGCATTGCCCGCGCCGCCGGCGTTACCGCCCTCGGCACCCTCGCGGGCACCGCGGCCACGGCCGCCGCGACGGCGGCGCTTCTTCGGCGCGGAGGCATCGGCCATCGCTTCGGCGGCCGCCGGGAGTTCGGCGACCGTTTCGGCGACGACCACGGTCTTCATCGGCACTTCGGTCGACACGGTATCCG
>NZ_JBPGXU010000187.1:0-2202 GCF_056755675.1 Luteibacter sp. KNZ12-1A
ACGAATGCTGTTCCGGCACCGCCGCCGGCGCCTCCCGCGCCGCCAGCACCGCCGGCCGACATCGCACCTAGCGAGAATCTGTCGTACCGTCAGCGTAATCCGCCAAAGTATCCGCCGCAGGCGGTTCGTCAGCGGCATGAAGGTACGGTGGTACTACTGGTCCTCGTGGGTGTCGACGGTGCGCCGAAAGACATCCAGATCGATCAGTCCAGCGGTTTCCGCGAACTGGACAAGGCAGCGCAGGATGCGGCAAGGAACTGGCGATTCAACCCGGGCAAGCGAGGCGGTCAGGCCGTCGAAGGCTATGCACGTGTCCCCGTTACGTTCAACCTAAACCAGCTGTAAGTTCTCCTTCACTTACTGCTCCGTTAATGTTTGATTTCCCCAAGGGTAGCGTTATGTTGCAAGACACCTCCGCTCAGCCTGCTAATCCAGGTCAAAACTCCAACGCCGACGCCCTCAAGCAGATGGGCTTCGACCACCTGATCCACAACTTCGACTTCCTCGGTTGGATCGTGTTCGTGGTGCTGGTCGCGATGTCCGTGCTCTCGTGGTACTTCATCGTCGCCAACTTCATCCGTAACAGCATGGTGCGTGCGCGCGCCGACAAGGTCATCCAGGGTTTCTGGAACACCCCGTCGACGCAGGAAGCCATTCGCATGCTCGAAGAGCAGCCGAAGGGCGAACCGTTCTCGAAGATCGCTCTCGACGCCGCTTCGGCCGTCGCTCACCACCAGGCCGCTGCCGGTGGTCGCCTCGCCGAGACGCTGTCGCGTTCGGAATTCATCGACCGCGCCCTGCGCCAAGCCGTGGCTCGCGAGAGCCTGCGTCTGGAAGGCGGCCTGACCCTGCTCGCCACGGTCGGTTCGTCGGCTCCGTTCATCGGTCTTCTCGGTACGGTGTGGGGTATCTACCACGCGCTGATCGGTATCGCCGCGTCGGGCTCCGCTTCGATGGACAAGGTCGCCGGCCCCGTCGGTGAGGCGCTGATCATGACCGCGTTCGGTCTGTTCACCGCTATCCCGGCCGTGCTCGCGTACAACTTCTTCATGCGTTCGAACCGCCTGACGTACGCCCAGTTCGACGAATTCGCGCACGACCTGCACGACTTCTTCGCCACCGGCGCCCGCGTCGAAGGCAACGCGCCGGTCGCACCTGCCAAGAAGTGAGGAACTGACCCATGGCTATGAGCAGCGGGGGCAACAGTGGCGGTCCGATGTCGGAAATCAACGTCACGCCGCTCGTCGACGTGATGCTGGTTCTGCTGATCATCTTCATGATCACGGCACCTCTGATGTCCCATAAGGTCCAGATCGATCTGCCGAAGGCTAATCCGAACGTTAAGGATGACACCCCGGTCGAACCGATGGATCTCGCGGTCAAGCCGGACGGTACGTACTTCCTCAATGACGGTGAAGTCAGCGAGGCTGAACTGAAGGCCCAGTTCGCGGTTGCGGCGGCGAAGTCGCCGCAGCCGGAACTCCAGATCCGTGCGGACCGCACCACCGAGTACAAGGTGGTAAAGAAGATCCTTGGCGACGCCAAGGATGCCGGCATGGTCCACGTCGGCTTCATGTCGACTGGCAAGGAGTAACGAACCATGGCATTCAGCTCAGGCAACTCCGGTGGCCCGATGTCGGACATCAACGTCACGCCGCTCGTCGACGTGATGCTGGTGCTCCTGATCATCTTCATGATCACGGCTCCGATGCTGTCGCATAAGATCAAGATCGATCTGCCGCAGCCGAACCCGAACATCGTCAACCCAGAGAATCCGCCGGATCCCGTCCGGCTGCAGATTCGCCAGGATGGCTCGCTGTACTGGAACGACACACCGGTCGACGAACTGGGCCTCAAGGCTCAGATCGCGGTGATCGCCCAACAGTCGAACCAGCCGGAACTGCAGATCGACGCGGATGACGCGGTCCAGTACGAGGTCGTGGCACGCGTGCTTTCCGACGCGAAGGGCCAGGGCCTGACCAAGATCGGTTTCGTCAACAACTGATCGCAACGGTCGTCCGGTAACACCGAAAACCCCGCCTCCCGGCGGGGTTTTTTTTGGCAGGCCACGCCTGCCGGGATGCTTTGGTGAGAGCCGCCCCTTCCGGCAATCGGTGCCTAGTGGGAAGCCGCCCCTTCCGGCAATCGGTGCCTAGTGGGAAGCCGCCCCTTCCGGCAATCGAAGCCTGGTGGGAGCCGACC
>NZ_JBPGXU010000188.1:0-2185 GCF_056755675.1 Luteibacter sp. KNZ12-1A
ATCCGGCCCTTCAACGACCTACATCGTGAAACGAATGTCCCGGTCGGCCCGCAACGTGCTGTGGGCTTCAAGGTACTTCTCGCGTGACGGGGCGACGAAGCTCACCGTCACCGACTGGTAGTTGCCGGCCGGGGTCAGCTTCGTGGAAAGCGTCTCGTGGAGCACCTCCAACCCGATGCCATGCAACAACGCCGGCACGTGCTTGTCGAGGCCCGCGTTGGCATTGCCGATCGCGGTGATCTCGAACTCACCAGGAAACTGGAAGCCCTTCCCTTCCTTCTGCGCATCGCTGAAGTCGATTTCACGCATCGTCTCGCCCTCTTACTTCTTGTCGCCGTCGCTGTGGAACCACAGCATGATCGTGTCCCAGAGGCGCGAGAAGAAGCCGCCTTCCGGCGCATCCGCCAGGGCCACCAGCGGTGCGGTGAGTACCGGCTGGCCGTCGAGGGTGACGCGCAGCGTGCCCACCTGCTGGCCCTTCTTGAACGGGGCGATCAGGGTGGCGGGGATATCGAGGTTGGCCTTGAGCTTGTCGTAGTCGCCGCGCTTGACCGAGACGAGGGCGTCTTCGGTGAGGCCCAGCGCGATGGTGTTCTCGGCGCCCTTCCAGAGCTTCGGCGTGGCCAGCGGCTTGTTGGCTTCGTAGAGCTTGTGCGATTCGTAGAAACGGAAACCGTAGTTGAGCAGCGCCAGCGCGGCGTCGGCGCGGCCCTTTTCGCTATTGGCGCCCATGATGATGGCGATCATGCGCGCGTCGCCCTGCTTCGCCGATGCGGCAAGGCAGTAGCCGGCCGCGGCGGTGTGGCCGGTCTTGATGCCGTCGACGGTGTTGTCGCGCCACAGCAGCAGGTTGCGATTGTGCTGCTTGATGCCGTTCCACTCGAACTCCTTCACGGCCGAGATCGCGTAGTCCTCGGGGAAATCGTGGATCAGCGCACGCGACAGGATCGCGATGTCGCGGGCCGTCGTGTAATGGTTGGCCACCGGGTAGCCGGACGCGTTCTGGAAATTCGAATGCGTCATGCCGAGCTGCTTGGCATACGCGTTCATCAAGTTGGCGAAGGCGGGCTCGGAGCCGGCAGTGTGCTCGGCCAGCGCGATGGCGGCGTCGTTGCCCGACTGGATGATCATGCCGTAGAGCAGGTCCTTCAGTGGCACCTGGCTGTTGAGCTTGAGGAAGCTGGTGGAGCCGTCGGTGCCCGCACCGCCGCCGCGCCACGCGTTCTCGCTGATGGTGACCGGATCGGTCATGTGGATCTTGCCGTTGCCGACCTCGGCCGAGACCACGTAGTCGGTCATCACTTTCGTGATCGACGCCGGCTCGACCTGGAGGTCGGGATCCTTCGAGGCGATGATCTGCCCGGTGTTGTAGTCCATCAGCACCCAACTCTTGCCTTCGACATCCGGCGGCGGCGGCACCGGCGCCTCGGGAACCACCGGGCGCGGCACGGACGGACGGGGCGGCGTCTGCTGCGCCACGGTCACACCGGCGACGAGCGCGGCGGCGGCGAAAGCGAACAGGGAACGGGGCAAGAGCTTCATCGTTTCAACGGTCCAGTTCAAAGCAGGAAAAAGAAGGTCAGTCTACCGCGACCTGCGGCCTGGGCAGGCCCATGCCGGCAATCTGGTCGGTCACGCGGTCGGCCGTGTCCACGTCGGCCAACGGTCCCACGCGCACACGGCGCACGCTGCGGCCGCCGATCGTGGCCTCGACGACACTGACCGGCCCAAGGCCCGCACGGTTCAATTGATCGGCCACGCGATTCGCGTTCACGACATCGGAGAAGGCGCCGACCTGGAGGTAAATGCTGGGCTTGCCGGCCGAAGGAGCGGTGATCGGGCCCGGGTTGGCGGCGATGCCCTGGCTGGACGCCACTGCCGGACTGGACGGCGGTGCTTGCCGTGCGGCTGCGGCCTGGGCCGGGACGGGAGCCGAGGCCGTGGTCGTGGCTGGCATCGTTGCCGGAGTCGAGGCCGGGACGTTCGCAGCGGCGGCCAGCGGCGGCAACGCTTCGCTCGGCGAAACACCGGTCATCCCGGGCACGTGGCCATCATCGTCGACGGCGACATCCTGGTGGGGGGGCCCACCCCGTTGGGGGGGGGGGGGGGCGCCCCCCCCCCACCCCCACACCGGGGGGGGCCCCCCCGGGGGGGGCCCCCCCGCCCCGGCCCCCCCCCCCCCCCC
>NZ_JBPGXU010000189.1:0-2057 GCF_056755675.1 Luteibacter sp. KNZ12-1A
CCGACGCGGTGAACAAGAGCCAGCTCGACGCGGTCGCCAGTGGCGCGAGCGATGCCAGCCATTATTTCAAGGCCAACGGGCTGGGTGACGGCAGCGACGATGCACAGGCGGTCGGCGATTTCGCCACCGCTTCCGGTTCGGGCGCATTCGCAGGTGCCACGGGTGCCACGGCCAACGGCAGCGGTGCGGTCGCCACGGGTGCCAACGCGATCGGCGATCTGTCGACGGCGATCGGCACGCAGAGCGCGGCGACCGGCGCGAGCAGCGTCGCCGTGGGCGAAAGCGCGCAAGCGACGGGCGACGAAAGTGTCGCCGTCGGTGGCAGCACGTTCTTCGGCCTGATTCCGGCGCAAGCATCGGGTTATGCCTCATCGGCCTTCGGCACGGGCGCATGGGCCACGGCTGACTATGCGACCGCCCTGGGCTGGAACAGCTACGCGGATGGCGCGAGCAGCACGGCGGTCGGTGAATCGGCGATCGCCGCGGCGGCGAACTCCGTGGCCCTCGGAGCGGGCTCCTTCAATGACCGGGCGAATACCGTTTCGGTCGGCGATGCCGGCAGCGAGCGGCAGGTCACCAACGTCGCGGCCGGTACCGAGGCCACCGACGCGGTGAACAAGGGACAGTTGGATTCGCTCGCCACCAGCGTCGGCGACGCCAGTCATTACTTCAAGGCGAACGGCCTGGGTGACGGTAGCGACGACGCACAGGCGAACGGTGATTACGCCACCGCTTCCGGTTCGGGTGCCTTGGCGGCGGGCTCCGGTGCCACGGCCACCGGTTCCGGCGCGGTGGCCTCGAACCAGTTCGCGACCGCGACCGGCTACGGCAGCACGGCCAGCGGCCAGAACGCGGCCGCCTTCGGTGCGGGCGCACAGGCGACAGGCGCGGGCAGTGTCGCGGTGGGCGGTAATGCCGTCGACGAGGACGGCAATCCGCTTATCGCCGACGGCAATGGCAACCCGGTGGACACCGGTGCGACCAGTGCCGGCGTAGGCGGCACGGCGGTCGGCGCCAGTTCGCAGGCCGCCGGTTTCGCGGCGACTTCGGCCGGTGTCGGCGCTTACGCCAGCGGTGCGCAATCCACGGCATTGGGCGCGGTGGCCAATGCGACCGGTGACTATGCGACGGCCGTGGGTACCTCCACCACGGCGTCGGGCGCCGGCTCGGTCGCGGTCGGTGGGCCAAGCAACCTCGCTGGCGTCGGACTCATCTATACCGGCGCGACCGGCGACAGTGCGGCGGCATTCGGTGCCGGCGCGCAGGCGACCGCCGATTTCGCCACGGCGCTGGGTGCCATCGCGGGAGCCGAGGGCGTGGGTAGCACGGCGCTGGGTTACTTCGCCTACGCGCCCGGCGGCAACGCCACGGCACTGGGCATCAACAGCTGGGCGTCCGGCGCGAGCAGTGTCGCGGTGGGCGATTTCTCGACCGCCCGTGGCGCCGCCAGTGTCGCCCTTGGCGCCAATGCGACGGCCACCGCGGCGGATAGCGTGGCGGTCGGCTCGAACGCCCTGGCGGATCGCGTGGGTACGGTGTCGGTCGGCGCGCGCGGCAGCGAACGCCAGATCACCAACGTGGCCGCGGGCGAGCAAGGCAGCGATGCCGTCAATGTGGATCAGTTGACCCAGTTGTCAGACAGCGTGGCCAGTGCCCGCCACTACGTATCGGCCACGGGTGCCGGCGACGGTTCCGACGACGCGACCGCGACAGGTACGCTCGCCACGGCCACCGGCGCGGGAAGCAGCGCCACGGGCGATCTCTCCACCGCCAGCGGCGCCTTCGCCACGGCGAGCAGGGAGGCGGCCACGGCCGTGGGCGCCTTCGCCAATGCCGGCGCGGCCGGCGCCACCGCGATCGGCGACAGCGCGCGTGCGCTGGCGGCGAATTCGGTGGCCCTGGGCAGCGGTTCGCTGGCGACGCGGGCGAACTCGGTCTCGGTCGGCCGCGGAAGCAACAACCGCCAGATCACCAACGTGGCCGCCGGTACGCAGGCGACCGACGCGGTGAACCTGAGCCAGTTGAACACGGCATTGTCCTGTCTCTTATACACATCT
>NZ_JBPGXU010000190.1:0-1807 GCF_056755675.1 Luteibacter sp. KNZ12-1A
GTATAGAACCAAGCCGGGGGTGGGGCGGGGGAGGAGGGGTTCGACCCGGCATGAGGGGATTTCGCTAACCCAGTGACTGGATTTGTGAATTAGTGCCGGTAAGCGGCCCGACCGGCCGTTGCCAATCTGTTAAGTTTTAGATCTAATGCCTTCGCGCCGAAGACCAATTCCGACAAGGCGCGGGGAAGGGGGAATCGTGGGGCTCTTTACACCCAAGGCGGCGCCGTTGATCGGCGTCGACATAAGCTCGACCGCGGTAAAGCTGCTTCAACTCAGCCAAGCCGGCGGGCGCTATCGCGTCGAACACTACGCCGTCGAACCACTCCCACCCAACGCGGTGGTGGAAAAGAACATCGTCGAGGTCGAGGCGGTCGGCGAGGCCATCCGCCGCGCCCTGGCCCGTTCCGGTGCCAAGATCAAGCACGCGGCGGCGGCCGTGGCCGGCTCCGCGGTGATCACCCGCATCATTCCCATGTCGGCCGATCTCTCCGAGGACGACCTCGAAGGCCAGATCCAGGTCGAGGCCAACCAGTACATCCCTTATCCGATCGAGGAAGTCAGCCTCGATTTCGAGGTGCTCGGCCCGGTTCGCGACAATCCCGAGATGAATAACGTGCTCCTGGCCGCCTCGCGGACGGAGAACGTGGACATGCGCATCGCGGCGCTGGACCTGGGCGGCCTGACCGCACGGGTCATCGACGTGGAGGCCTTCGCCATGGAGAACGCCTTCGGCATGGTGGCCGACCAGCTCGCGGTCTCCCGCGACGCGCTGGTCGCCGTCGTCGACATCGGCGCGACCATGACGACGCTGGCGGTGCTCAAGAACCAGCGCACCATCTACTCCCGCGAGCAGGTCTTCGGTGGCAAGCAGCTGACCGACGAGATCATGCGCCGCTACGGCCTCTCCTACGAGGAAGCCGGGCGTGCCAAGCGCAAGGGCGGGCTGCCCGAATCCTACGAGATGGAGGCGCTGGAGCCGTTCAAGGAATCGCTGGTCCAGCAGGTCAGCCGCCTTCTCCAGTTCTTCTTCGCCGGCAGCGAATACAGCCGCGTGGACCAGGTGGTACTCGCCGGCGGTTGCGCTTCCATCGAAGGCATCACCGAACTGCTCGAACAGCAGCTGGGCGTGCCCTGCGTGGTGGCCAATCCGCTGGCCCGGATGGCCTTGTCCAGCCGCGTGCAGGCCCAGACCCTTGCCCAGGATGCCCCCGCGTTGATGATCGCCGTCGGCCTGGCCATGAGGAGTTTCGACTGATGGCACGCATCAACCTACTTCCCTGGCGCGCCGAACGTCGCAAGCAGCGGGAAAGGGAGTTCTATACCCAGCTGGGCCTCGCCTTCGGCGCCGCGCTGGTGGTGTTGATCGGCTGGTCGTTCTGGATGGATGCCCGCATCGACAACCAGGGCGAGCGGAACACGTACCTGCAGAGCGAGATCAAGCAGCTCGACGACCGTATCGCGAAGATCAAGGACCTGGAGAAGGTCCGTTCCGACCTCCTCCAGCGCAAGCAGATCATCGAGCAGCTCCAGGCCAACCGGTCGCAGATGGTCCACCTGTTCGACGAGCTCGTGAAGACGATACCTTCCAGCGCCCGTTTGTCGGGCATGAAGCAATCCGGCGATTCCATGTCGTTGGACGGCGTATCCCAGTCCAACTCCAGCGTGGCCGAGTACATGCGCAACATCGAGGCCTCGCCCTGGATGGGCCATGCCGACCTGCGCAAGACGGAGAACACGCACGACGCGTCTCGGATGCCGTATCGCTTCGGTCTCGATGTACACCTGAACCTGTCTCTTATACACATCT
>NZ_JBPGXU010000191.1:0-1785 GCF_056755675.1 Luteibacter sp. KNZ12-1A
GCACGGAGAACGACATCGCAACGGCTTTGAACTGCAACGCGATGTACGGAATGATCGCGACCACGGCGATGCTCCTGAACGGCCCCCAGACCATCCAATCACGAACCCGCTTGCCCCAAGCCCCTCATTCAAAGCACGATCCACCGAATGAGCGAAGTCCCGCCCACCGTACCTGTCCTGGATCACGACGAAATCCACATCTGGCGCACCCGCTGGTCCGGTGGCGCCGGTGAAGTGGTGTTCGCCACCCTGCTTGCCGCCTATGCGGGCCCCGGTGCGCCACCCATCGAGCGCGGCGAACGCGGAAAGCCCTGCTTCCCGCCACCCTTCGACACGCTGGGCTTCAACTGGTCGCACAGTGGTGACGTCGCCGTGCTCGCGGTAGGACGCGGGCAGGCGGGATTCGAAGTCGGCGTCGACGTGGAAACGGTGCGTCCGAGAGCCCGCGCCCTCGAACTTTCGAAGCGATTCTTTGCGCCGGATGAGACGGCCGCGCTCGTGGCCTTGCCGGAAGCGGAACAGCTGGGTGGCTTCCTCACCTTATGGACGGCCAAGGAAGCCGTACTGAAAGCGCATGGGGGTGGGTTGTCCTACGGCCTGCACCGTGTGTCGTTCAGCCTGCCCGGCGGTGTCGCCACGCCCGGTCACTTCGAAGGCGACGTGGGGCCAGCGCCAGGATGGCGTGTTCAGCCGCTCCCCCTGGGCGATGGCCTGGTATCCGCCGTGGCCTGGCGCGGTCATGAACGGAATGTCCGCGTCTTCACATTTCCGCTTTGAACCTTTTCCTCGCGGGCCGTGTCTGATCCTACGTGTGTGTGACCGTGGAGTGCGCCACAGGGACGTGGCGAGTTATGCTGGGATGACAGTCATTACGCACGTTGCAATGGCGGCGTGCGTTTTTTTATGGACCGTCGATGACCCTACTCAGCGTCAACCTCAACAAGATCGCCGTGCTGCGCAACTCGCGCGGTGGCGATGAACCCGATATCGCCACGGCGGCCAACACCTGCATCGACGCGGGTTGCGGCGGTCTCACCGTCCACCCGCGGCCCGACATGCGCCACGTCACGCCCGACGATGTGCGCACATTGGCCGGACTGCTCCGCGGTCGCGTCGAGTACAACATCGAGGGCAATCCCTTCGCCGGGCCACGTGGTGCGTATCCCGGCCTGATCGAACTCGCCCGTGAAGTGCGGCCGACCCAGGTCACCCTGGTGCCCGATGGTGACGGCCAGATCACCTCCGATCACGGTTTCGATCTCACCCAGGACATCGAGCTGCTCAAGCCAGTCGTCGCGGCGTTCCGTGAACTCGGTTGCCGGGTCAGCGTATTCGTCGACGCGGGTGGGGAAGGCTTCGCGGAGGCGAAGGCCATCGGCATCCAGCGCATCGAGCTCTACACGGGTCCTTACGCGGCCGCTTTCGCGAAAGGCGATGCACGCGCGGAACTCGCCTCATTCGCGGATACCGCCACGCGTGCGCAACAGGCCGGACTGGCGGTGAACGCGGGGCACGATCTCAACCAGGCGAATCTCGGAACGTTCAAGTCGGCCATTCCTGGCCTGGCGGAAGTGTCGATCGGCCACGCGTTGATCGGCGAAGCCTTGTACCAAGGCCTGGCAAACACCGTCCGCGCGTACCTCGACATCCTTTCCTGAGCGCAACGACAGGCGCTGACAAGTCAGGTGGATAACCGACCGCCCTGGTGAGAGCCTGTAGCCCTGGTGGGAGCCGACCTTGTCGGCGATGGGTGCTTGCCGCAATCCCTGTCTCTTATACACATCT
>NZ_JBPGXU010000192.1:0-1749 GCF_056755675.1 Luteibacter sp. KNZ12-1A
GGAGGGGTGGGATCTCACATCGGTTCGGGTGTCGCGGGCGCGACGCCTCGCATGCTCGTGGTGGACGGCTCGAAAGTCGTCCGCCAGTTGATCGCGCGCGTGGTCAACGCGGAAGTACCGGGCGTGGAGATCGTCGGTGTGTCCACCGGCGCCGAGGCGCAAGCCGAGTTGCAGCGTGGCGTCTTCGACTTCGTCACCGTGGCCCTGCGCCTGCCCGACATGGACGGGCTGGACGTGGCGCGTTTCGTGCGCGAGTCCGCGCCGCAGATCTACATGCCGATCGTCGTGGTTTCCGGCGACGTCGAAGCGCGCCTGCACCGGCGCGAACTGGGCGAGTTCGTCACCGACTACTTCGACAAGTCCCTGGGTTTCGGCGCCCTGGCCGAGTTCATCCGCGGCTACGTGCGTCCCGAGGGCGGCGCGGAAGGCGAAGTGCTCTATGTCGAGGACAGCCGCGTGGTGGCGCTCGCCACGCGACGCATGATGGAGAAGTACGGCCTTACCGTACGCCATGTCATCAGCGCGGAGGACGCGCTCACGCACCTGCGCGAAGCCAGGGCGCGTGGCGAGATGGGCGCCGACGTGGTCCTTACCGATGTCAGCCTCAAGGGAGAACTCACCGGCGGCGACCTCGTCGAGCGTATCCGCAACGAGTTCGGCTACGGCAAGGGGCGGCTTCCCACGCTGGTCATGACCGGCGACGAGAATCCCGCGAACCAGGCGGCGCTCCTGCGCGCCGGCGCCAACGACCTCGTCGAGAAACCCGTCGAGGAGAAGCTGCTCATCACCAAGCTGCTGTTCCAGCTCCGGGTGGCCTTGCACCTTCGAGACAGGGCGGAAAGTTGAACGATCGCGTGAAGCTCGAGCCGTCCTGGAAGGAAAGGATCGGCGACTACCTCGATCGCCCGGAGATGCGGGCGCTCTCGGCCTTTCTTCGCGAGGAGAAGGCGCGGGGCAAGACGATCTACCCGCCCGGCCCGGAGATCTTCAACGCGTTCGCGCACACGCCGTTCGATAAGGTGCGCGTCGTCATCCTCGGCCAGGACCCCTACCATGGCCCCGGTCAGGCGCACGGCCTCAGTTTTTCCGTGCGGCCCGGCGTGCGCGTGCCCCCGTCGTTGCAGAACATGTTCAAGGAAATCGAGGATTGCCTCGGCGTCCCACGCCCCGACCACGGTTGCCTCACGCCGTGGGCCGATCGTGGCGTGCTGTTGCTCAACGCCGTGCTCACGGTGGAGGCCGGGCAGGCGGGTTCGCACCAGGGCAAGGGCTGGGAGGGCTTCACCGACGCGGCCATCGATGCCTTGAACCGCGAACGCGACGGCCTCGTCTTCATGCTCTGGGGCAGCCACGCGCAGAAGAAGGGCCAGCTGATCGATGGCCGGCGCCACAAGATCCTGCGCAGCGTGCACCCCTCGCCCCTGTCCGCGCACCGTGGTTTCATGGGCTGTGGCCATTTCGCCCTGGCGAACGCTTACCTGGAATCGCGGGGCGAGCCGCCGATCGACTGGTCGTTGCCGCCGAAGGCGGAACTCGTCGCCTGACCCGAGGGACGATGGGCGCTCGCCAGAGACCTTGGTGGGGCTTGCCTCGGGCCCTGGTGGGAGCTTGCCTCGGGCCTCGGTGGGAGCTTGCCTCGGGCCTCGGTGGGAGCTTGCCTCGGGCCTCGGTGGGAGCTTGCCCCGGGCCTTGGGGGGGGGGGGCCCGGGGGGGGGGGGCCCGCGCGCGCGCCGCGGCGCCGGCCGCCCC
>NZ_JBPGXU010000193.1:0-1628 GCF_056755675.1 Luteibacter sp. KNZ12-1A
GCCCCGCGGATCACTTCTTCCTGGAGCCGGCTGCCAGCGACTTCTCGCGTATCGCCTTGAACTCGCTGCCGTCCTTCCAGGTAGGCCACATGTCGCTGTTGGCCAGTTTTTCGCCGAGGGCGTAGAACGCCTTCACGTTCTGCGTCACGCCATCGAAATTCCAGCGCATGTCGTAGACGTCGGTGGGCTGGTGGTAGTGGTTCTTCACGTAGTCGGCATCGGCCGCCTCGCCGGCGGCCTTTCCACCGTTCACCATGTCGATGCCGCCACCAGCGGAAAGCGCGGGCACGCCGGCCTTGGCGAAATTGAAGTGATCGGAACGGAAGTAGTGACCTTTTTCGGGCGACGCGTCGCCGCTGACGACGCGGCCGTCGGCCTTGAGAACCTCCGCGAAGGTATCTTCCAGGTCGCCCTGGCCTAGCCCCACCACTTCCATGTCCCGGGTCGGGCCGGTGATCGGCAGGGCGTCCATGTTGATGTCCGCGACGGTCTTCGCCAACGGGAAGGGCGGATGCGCCACGTAGTATTTCGAGCCGAGCAACCCGGACTCCTCCATCGTCACCGCGGCGAAGACCACCGTGCGCTTCGGCTTGTCCTGGGCGAACTTGCCGGCGATCTCGAGCAGCGCGGCGATGCCGGTCCCATTGTCGATCGCGCCGTTGTAGATCTGGTGGCCCTTGAGCGCGGGGTCGCGGCCGAGGTGGTCCCAGTGGGCGCTGTAGACGATCGCCTCGTCGGGCTTCTCGCTACCCTTGACCATGCCGATGACGTTGTTGCTGAGCGAATGGGCGATGGTGCTTTGCAGGTGGATCGAGGCCTTCGCGTCCAGCGGCACGGCCTTGAAGCCGCGCATGTCCGCCTGTTTCGCGAGTTCGTCGAAGCTCTTGCCGGCCTTGGCGAACAGGCGCTGGGCCGCCTCATGCGTAAGCCAGCCCGCGACGGGCAGGCGCGGCGCCGGATCTTCGCTCTCGGGGAGGTCCAGCCGGGGCATGGTCCAGCCGCTTTGCACCACGTTCCAACCGTAGGCGGCCGGTTCGGTCTGGTGCACGATGAAGGCCGCGGCGGCGCCTTGCCGGGCGGCTTCCTCGTACTTGTAGGTCCAGCGGCCGTAGTAAGTCATTTCACGACCCTTGAACAGGCTCGGGTCCTTGCCGTCCCAGCCCGGATCGTTGACCAGGATCACCAGCGTCTTGCCCTTCACATCGATGCCGTCGAAGTCGTTCCACTGCGCTTCGGGTGCGTCCACGCCGTAACCCACGAAGACGATGTCGGAATCCTTCAGGTCGACATCGGCCTTCGCCTGAAGCGTGCCGGCGACCATGTCCTTGCCGAAGGCGAAGCCTTCGTTACCGCCGCCTTCGGCCACGTTGAGCGCGAGTGAATCCTGGCCATTCAACGTGGTGGAGACCGCGGGAACGCTCTGTATCCAGTCGCCCTTGTTGCCCGGCTCCAGGCCCATCCGCTTGAACTGCTCGATGAGATAGTTCGTAGTAAGCCGCTCGCCCAGCGTGCCGGGTTTGCGCCCTTCGTACTCGTCCGAGGAGATGACGCGCAAATGTGCGGAGAAATCGCCGCCGGTGATCTCGGGACTGAACTCGTGATGCTCGTTCTGTCTCTTATACACATCT
>NZ_JBPGXU010000194.1:0-1459 GCF_056755675.1 Luteibacter sp. KNZ12-1A
GGCTCCCACCAGGTCTATTCCTAACCCACCAGGTCTATTCCTGACTGGTCTACCCGACGCTGTTGTGGGAGCCGCTTTCGCGGCGACGGGTGCTTGCCTCACCCTGGCCCGCTGCCGCGGGATCGCCGACAAGGTCGGCTCCCACCAGGTCTATTCCTAACCCACCAGGTCTATTCCTGACTGGTCTACCCGACGCTGTTGTGGGAGCCGCTTTAGCGGCGATGGGTGCTTGCCTCACCCTGGCCCGCTGCCGCGGGATCGCCGACAAGGTCGGCTCCCACCAGGTCTATTCCTAACCCACCAGGTCTATTCCTGACTGGTCTACCCGACGCTGTTGTGGGAGCCGCTTCAGCGGCGATGGGTGACAGTCAGGATTCGCCGTCCAATTCGCGCAGGCGCTCGCGCCAGCTTTCCGGCGTCTGCGGCTTGATGAACAACGCCACGATCGGCAGCTTCGCTTCCTTCGTCCGCGCCTCGATCGTCCGCACGCACTGCTCGATCTCCACCGTGGTCAGGCGGTCGTCGAAGGCGGCCGACAGCGCCACCAGCACATGGTCGGGCCCCACCTGCACGGTGAGCACGCCGTTGACCGCTTCCACGCCTTCCACTTTTCCGGCGATGCCACACACGTCGGCGAGCAGGTGCGGCTGCGCGGGCTCGCCGATGAGCAGGGCCTTGCTCTCCCGCGCCAGCATCGCCGAGGCCAGCGCCAGCACCACCGCGATGCCGATGGAAGCCCAGCCATCGATGCGCGGATCGTTCAGTGCATGCGACAGGTACACGCCGATCGCCGCGATGGCGAGGCCGATCAGCGCGGCACTGTCCTCGAACAGCACGGAGAACGTCGTCGGGTCCTTCGTACTGCGGAAGGCCTCGAAGTAGCCGAGCTTGCCCTTCTTCCGCTGCACGCTCTTGAGCGACAGCCACCAGGACGCGCCTTCGAAGAGCACACCGACCGCGAGCACGATGTAGTTCAGCGTGGGGTCGCGCAGCGGTTCCGGGGAAAGAATGTGATTGACGCCCTCGTACAGCGAAAAGCCCGCGCCGAGCGCCAGCACCAGCAAGGCGACGATGAAGCTCCAGAAATACAGCTCCCTCCCGAAACCCAGCGGATGCTGCCGGTCGGGCCGCCGCTGCGAGCGGCGAAGTCCATATAGCAGCAGGACCTCGTTGACGCTGTCGACCAGCGAATGCACGCCTTCGGAGAGCATGGCGGAGCTGCCGCTGACCGCCGCCGCGACGAACTTCGCGATGGCGATGCCGACGTTGGCCGCGAGCGCGGCATGGACGACGAGTCGTGAACTATGGGCCATGAAGCGGATTCCTCGCCAACTTCGGAATGCACCTCGAAGGTAGCAGCCCTCCTGGCCAAACAAAAAGGCCCCCCCGCGCCGGGCGGCCGTTTTTTTGGGGGGGGCCCGCCCGGGGGGCGGTGGGCGCGGTGCGCGCCCAGGCCCCC
>NZ_JBPGXU010000195.1:0-1355 GCF_056755675.1 Luteibacter sp. KNZ12-1A
CGGTGTGGGAAGCCCTGGAGGGAGCCGACTTGTCGGCGATCCCGCGGCAGCGGGCCAGGTATGGGCAAGCACCCATCACCGACAGGGTCGGCTCCCACCAAACGGGTTCCCCCCGTGGTCTCGGCGGGTCTTCTTAGCGGGCGTCCCGCTTGGGGCTGGGCAGCAGTGCCGCAAGCAAACCGATCAGGGGCAGGAAGGCGCACACCTGGTACACCGCCTCGATGCCGATGTGGTCGGCCAGCTCGCCGAGCACCGCCGCGCCCAGGCCGCCCATGCCGAACGAGAAGCCGAAGAACAGGCCGGAGATCATGCCGACACGGCCTGGCACGAGCTCCTGTGCGAAGACGACGATCGCGGGGAAGGCGGAGGCCAGGATCAAGCCGATCGCCACGGTGAGCGGCGCCGTCCAGAACAGGCTGGCGTGCGGCAACAGGAGAGTGAAGGGCAGGGCGCCGAGAATCGAAAACCAGATCACCCGCTTGCGTCCGATGCGGTCGCCGACGGGGCCGCCGAGCACCGTTCCCACCGCCACCGCGCCGAGGAAGACGAACAGGTGGAACTGCGCGTTCTCCACCGACACGCCGAAGCGATGGATCAGGTAGAACGTGAAGTAGCTGGTGAGGCTGGCGAGGTACACGTACTTCGAGAAGATCAGCGCGAGCAGCACGGCGATGCCACGCCGCGCCTCCCGCGTGGGTGGAGCGAGTTGCGCGTGCTTGCCGGCGTTGCTCGTCAGGCGGACCAGGCCATGATGGCGATACCACTGGCCGACGTTCCACAGGATCGCGCAGGACAGCAAGGCGAGCAGCGCGAAGAAGGCCAGGCTCGACTGTCCCCAACGCACCACGACCAGCGCCGCGGCGAGCGGGCCCAGCGCCTGACCGGCGTTGCCACCCACCTGGAACAGCGACTGCGCGAGACCGTGGCGGCCGCCCGAGGCCATCCGCGCCACGCGGGACGATTCGGGATGGAAGACCGACGAACCCATGCCCAGCAACGCCGCGCCGGCGAGCAGCAACGGGTAGGCGTGCGCCTTCGACAACACGAGCAGGCCGAACAACGAGAACAGCGTGCCACCGGGAAGCGCGAGCGGCGTGGGACGGCGGTCGGCGTAGAGGCCGATGAGTGGCTGCAGGATCGACGCGGTCATCTGGTAGGTCAGCGTGATGAGACCGATCTGGCCGAAGTCGAGCTGGAAGTCGGTCTTCAGGCCCGGGTAGATGGCCGGAAGCAGCGACTGCATCATGTCGTTGAGCAGATGACAGAAGCTGATCGCGAAGATCACGCCATAGACGGTCGTGTCCGCGCGGCGGCCGTCCAGCGCCGCGTCGACGGGGGCTTGCATGGGCTTTCCT
>NZ_JBPGXU010000196.1:0-1138 GCF_056755675.1 Luteibacter sp. KNZ12-1A
CCCCGGTGCGGCTACCGACCGGTCCCGGCCCCCCCCCGGTCGCCCACGGGGGGGGCCCCCACCGGGCGAGGTGCCATCGCTGAACGCAGGTACAAGGTCGCCCGGGATACGCCATATGCGCGTGCTACGCTTCCACGCATGGATGAAGTTCTCGCCGCGCGCCGCGCACGACCCGCACGTCACCTCCCGCGCCTTGCCGGCGCGATGATCGCCTTCCCCCTGATGTTCGCCTCCGCGGCCTCCGCCGAAACCCATCCGGGACAGGAGCAGCTGGTGCGCGAAGTCGCCAGGGACACCGGCAAGAGCAAGGCCTCGCTGAACGCGCTGCTCGACGGCGCGAAGAAACAGCAGGCCATCCTCGATGCGATCAGCCGTCCGGCCGAGGGCAAGCCGTGGCGCGACTACCGTCCGATTTTTCTCACCGAGCAGCGCATCCAGGCGGGCGCGGATTTCTATCGCCAGCACCGGCAGTTGCTCGACGGGATCGGCCGCAAGTACGGCGTGCCGCCCGAATACATCGTCGCCATCGTCGGCGTGGAAACCTTCTACGGCCGCAACACGGGCAAATGGAAGGTGTTGGATGCGCTGACCACGCTGGCGTTCCACTACCCCAAGCGCGCGCCGTTCTTCCGCGAGCAGCTGAAGGCCTTGCTCGAACTGCCGCAGAACCACCTGGGCGGCCCGCTCGACACGCTGACCGGCTCGTATGCCGGCGCGCAGGGCTGGGGCCAGTTCATGCCCTCGTCGATCCGCGACTGGGGCGTGGATTACGACCACGACGGCCGCATCGACATGAAGGGCTCGATGGGCGACATCTTCGCCAGCGTGGCCAATTATTTCGCCCAGCACGGTTGGGAAGCCGGTGGCCCGGTCGCCGCGCGCGCCCAGCCCGACGCGCGCGCCGTGGCTCCGGCCGTGCCCAAGGACTGGAAGCCGGTGGCGCCGGTGGAATCGTTCGTCGCGGACGGCTTCGCGCCGCTTCAGCACCTCAATCCCGGCCGCGATGCGCAACTGGTGCGCCTGGATGGGCCGGCGGGTGACGAATACTGGTTCGTGTTCCAGAACTTCTACGTGATCACCACGTACAACCGCAGCCCCATGTACGCCATGGCCGTGGACCTGTCTCTTATACACATCT
>NZ_JBPGXU010000197.1:0-1065 GCF_056755675.1 Luteibacter sp. KNZ12-1A
AGATGTGTATAAGAGACAGTAATAATACCGCGCGGTACACTAAAGCACCGCCCCACCCCCAAAGCCACATCGATGCGCCCCAGAACCCTGCAACGGATCGTCCAAACCGCGCTAGGCCTCGTCGCCGCCACCCTGCTGGCCGCCTGCCACATCGCGCCCCCGCGTACCGACGACCCGAACGAGAAGTTCAATCGCAAGGTCTACGCCTTCAACGATTCGCTGGACAAGGCGATCATCCGTCCGGTGGCCGTCGGCTACCGGAAGGTGACCAATCCGCCCGTGCGCACGGCCATCAGCGACTTCTACACGAATATCCGCTTGCCGGTGACGGTGGCCAACGACCTGCTCCAGGCCCGGCCCAAGCAGGCCTTCCTGACCACCAGCCGCTTCGTGGTCAACCTGACGATCGGCTTCCTGGGCTTCAAGGATCCAGCCAGCCTGCTCGGCCTCCCTCTGGAGCAGAACGACTTCGGCGTGACCCTGGCCCGCTGGGGCGTGCCCGAGGGCGACTACCTGGTGCTCCCCTTCGTGGGCCCGACCACGGTCCGCGACGTCTGGCGCCTGCCGGTCGACAGCTATTTCTTCGACCCGCTCAGCTATTACACGCGTAACCACGACTTCAAGTACGGCCAGCAGTACGTGCCGCAGGTGCTCTATCTCGTGACCCTGCGCTCGCGCGGCATCGACGCGGAGAGCTTCCTGGCTTCCGCCTACGACCCGTACGTGTTCATCCGCGACGCCTATCGCCAGCAGCGCCTCTACAGCATCTACTACGGCAACCCACCGCCGGAAGCCATCGAGCAGATGCAGGGCCTGAATGACAGCAAGGACTTCGACCCGGACAAACTGCTCGACGAGCAGCACACCTGGGAACGGCAGAACGGCGAAAAGCCGCAGTGACGAAAAGGGCCCCCTCGGGGCCCTTTTCTTTGGTCCTCGCAGAAGCTTTGGGACGGCGCTTCGGCTCGGCTTCGCCCTCGCGTTGGTCGTGTGCGGCGAGGGGAGCTGCCGGGCGCCACCCTCGGCGCGACGGTAGTCGCCGTCCCTTGGGCAAGGATGCCGCTG
>NZ_JBPGXU010000198.1:0-963 GCF_056755675.1 Luteibacter sp. KNZ12-1A
AGATGTGTATAAGAGACAGGACCAGGACCAGCGCGAAATACTCGACGCGCTGGCCGAGCATCCGGACGACATCGGCCTGCACCTCGAACTGGTGAGCCTCTACTACGGCCGCCGCGACGTCGAGCATTTCGAAGCCGCGGCCGAAGCCATGTTCGCCCACGTCGCCGATCCGGAGCAGCCGGAATGGCGCGAAGTGATGATGATGGGCGAGGACCTCGCACCGAGCCATCCGTTGTTCGGTGGCGTCCCCGTCGACGAGATCGAGGAGCCGTACGAGGACACCTATACGGCCTCGCGTCCGCACAACGAGGACGAAGTCGCCGCACTCGAGGAATTCGACCTCGGCAACTACGTCACCGGTCCGGACGAGGAAGAACCCCCGCAGAAACCGGCGCCGCAGAAGCACAGCGAATACCATTTCAACTTCGACCTGACGCCGGTGCAGCGCGCCGAAGCGGATCGCCGTCCGAACGCCCCGGGCGTGTTCGATGTCGATGCGCCGGAATCGCCTTATGCCGAGCCGCACGAGACGAACGGCAAGGCGGCCGCCGGTAATGAAACGGCCGGCAAGGACGAGGAACCCTCGACCTGGTCGTTCGAGGACGAGCATGACCTCGCTTCCCGTGGCCATGCCGAGCCGGCCACGACGGCAGGTCACGTGCCCCGTTTCGACGAACCGACCTTCCCGGACGAAGAGCCGCTAGAGGACCACGGTCCGGAGAGCTTCAGCGACGACCCGGTCGATACCAAGCTCGACCTGGCCCGCGCCTACCTCGACATGGGCGACGCCGAAGGCGCCCGCCTGATGCTCGACGAAGTGCTCGCCGAAGGCTCGCAGATGCAGAAGGACACGGCCCTCCGGATCCTCGGCGACATCGTCTAAGAACCATGTGTGTGGCAGCAGCTCTTGTGGGAGCCGACCTTGTCGGCGATGGGTGCTCGCCCTGTCTCTTATACACATCT
>NZ_JBPGXU010000199.1:0-1049 GCF_056755675.1 Luteibacter sp. KNZ12-1A
GAGACGACGCCGGCGCCGACGGTACGACCGCCTTCGCGGATCGCGAAACGCAGGCCTTCGTCCATCGCGATCGGGAAGCCCAGCGTGACGCTGATCTTCACGTTGTCGCCCGGCATCACCATCTCCACGCCTTCCGGCAGCGTGATCGAACCGGTCACGTCCGTCGTGCGGAAGTAGAACTGCGGACGGTAGTTGCTGAAGAACGGCGTGTGACGGCCACCCTCGTCCTTCGACAGGATGTACACCTCACCCTCGAACTCCGTGTGCGGCGTCACCGAACCCGGCTTGGCCAGCACCTGGCCACGCTCGACGTCTTCACGCTTCAGACCGCGAACCAGCACGCCGACGTTGTCACCGGCCTGACCCTGGTCCAGCAGCTTGCGGAACATCTCCACGCCCGTCACCGTCGTGGTCTGGGTGTCCTTCAGACCGACCACTTCGGCCGGGTCACCCACCTTCACGATGCCGCGCTCGACGCGACCGGTCAGCACCGTGCCGCGACCCGAGATCGAGAACACGTCTTCCACCGGCAGCAGGAACGGCTTGTCGATGTCGCGCTCCGGCTCCGGAATCCAGCTGTCCAGCGCATCGACCAGCTTGATGATCGACGGCACGCCGATCTCCGACTGGTCGCCGTCCAGCGCCAGACGCGCCGAACCGTGAATGATCGGCGTGTCGTCGCCCGGGAACTCGTACTTCGACAGCAGCTCGCGCACTTCCATCTCGACCAACTCGAGCAGCTCGGCGTCGTCCACCATGTCGGCCTTGTTCAGGAACACGACGATGTACGGCACGCCCACCTGGCGCGACAGCAGGATGTGCTCACGCGTCTGCGGCATC
Organism: Luteibacter sp. KNZ12-1A; assembly: GCF_056755675.1. Classification (NCBI taxonomy): domain Bacteria; kingdom Pseudomonadati; phylum Pseudomonadota; class Gammaproteobacteria; order Lysobacterales; family Rhodanobacteraceae; genus Luteibacter; species Luteibacter sp. KNZ12-1A. Next base: position 841 of record NZ_JBPGXU010000199.1, read on the forward strand.
GGGCCGTCAGCGGCCGAGCACACCAGGATCGCGCCGTCCATCTGCGCCGCACCCGTGATCATGTTCTTCACATAATCCGCGTGACCCGGGCAATCGACGTGGCCGTAGTGGCGCAGCGGCGATTCGTATTCCACGTGCGCGGTCGAGATCGTGATACCGCGCGCCTTCTCTTCCGGCGCCGCGTCGATCGAACCGTAGTCCTTGAACTC
>NZ_JBPGXU010000200.1:0-909 GCF_056755675.1 Luteibacter sp. KNZ12-1A
TTTTTTATGAGTCTTCTTTGGTCCGGGCCTAATGCTTGGGGGTCCCAACCGGTGTGGGTTTGGGCTGGTCCCGGCCCCCGGTCAGCCCAATCTGGTTGGCCCCCCACCGGGTTGGCCCGCACCGGGCCGGTCCCCACCGAAGCCGCGACCGCACGCTGCGGTGGCGGAGGCGGCGCGGTGATCGGAGCCGGCTTCGGCGCCGTGTTCACATACGGCGCCCCGCGATCGCTACCCGGGTCGTTGGGGTCGATCGCCCGCACCTCCACCAGCCCCGTGCCCTTGGGCCACACGCCGATTTTCACGGCCGCGGCGAACGAGAGGTCGATGATGCGGTTTTCGTGGAACGGGCCGCGATCGTTGATGCGCACGATGACGCTCTTGCCGTTCTCGAGGTTGGTGACACGGGCATAGCTCGGCAACGGCAAGGTCTTGTGCGCCGCCGAGAACTGGTACATGTCGTATTCCTCGAGGCTCGAGGTCTTGTAGCCGTGGAACTTGTTCCCGTAGAACGAGGCGATGCCGCGTTCCACGTACCCGCGCGGACTCGGCAGCACGTTGTAGGTCTGGCCGAGCACCGAGTACGGCGACTTGTTGCCGTAAAGAGAGCGCGGTTCCACCTTCGGCACCGGTTCCGGAAGCTTGTTCACGTCCGGGATATCGGTGGGAACGCTGTCCGAACGAGAGCGATAGCGCGAGCCTTGCGACTTGCGGATGTCGTCGTAGCGGCCGCCGCTGGGTGCCGTGGAACTGCCGCCGCGCGACGAGGGGCGCGCGTTACGGGAGCCACCGCAGGCGGTGAGCAGCAGTGCGATGAGGACGATCGCGAGGAGCGAAGCGTGGCGTTTCAGCCTGGTGGGAGCCGACCTTGCATGCCCGGGTTCGGTGGGAGCCTGTCTCTTATACACATCT
>NZ_JBPGXU010000201.1:0-846 GCF_056755675.1 Luteibacter sp. KNZ12-1A
GGTGGGAGCCGACCCTGTCGGCGATCAGCGGCCCTCGAACCTCACCAGTTCCATGGTGAGGTCGCCGCCGTCCTTCTGCGCCAGCTTCACCGGGACCGGGAATTTCGCCGGTACATACCATGCGTTGAAGCCGCGATCCGCATCGGTGCGATCCACGCGGATGGCGTCGAACGAGCCGGCGGGCACGGTGACCTTTTCCTTGCCCGAGACCTTGAACTGCTGGTTCTCCACCGCCTGCTTCACCGCCACGGGCAGGGCGACCTGTTGCTGGCCCGAACGTAGCGCGAGCCCGAGCGCGAGCGGCAAGGTGTTGCGTTCGACCATGCCCGGCACGGCGGCATAGCTGAAGCTCTTCTTGTTGTCCTGCACCTGCACGGTCCCGCCCTGCACGGTGAGGTCGCGGGTTTTCGACTTCACCGCGGCGTCCAACTGGTAGTGGTAACTCACCGCCTGCGGCACCTGTCCGGACCAGGTGAAGCGCGAGGTCTCCGCCACATTGGCACCGAGCATGGCCGCGAGGCCCGAGGTGCCCTTGGTCTGGTTCGAATACTCGAACTGCCCGTTGCCCACCGGTTTCAGCGTGACGGTGGCTTCGCCCAGCGGGCCGCCATCCTTGAGCACCTGGTAGGTGGCGGTGAACGACTGCGGCACGTCGGCGGCGAAAGCGGCGGCGGGCAGGGCGAGAGCCAGCGCGAGGCCGGCGCGAAGGAAGGTCGTGGTCGTCATGCCACCGAGTTTAGCCGGGGCGGCTGAATGCGGGGCGACATCGCTGGTGGGACGACGGGAGCCGACCTGCCTGGTGGGAGCCGACCCTGTCGGCGATGGGTCTGTCTCTTATACACATCT
>NZ_JBPGXU010000202.1:0-841 GCF_056755675.1 Luteibacter sp. KNZ12-1A
GGGGGGAGCCGCTTCAGCGGCTAGGGCCGCTTGCCGCCGCCCCGCCCGCTGCCGCGGGATCGCCGCTGAAGCGGCTCCCACACAAACCACGGGCCCGGCCCGACATCACTTGACCAGGAACTCCGACGGCGCGTCATGCGCACCGATCTCCTCGCGATAGAGCTGGTCGACCTCGGCCGCGTCGGGGCCGTCGCGCAGCCAGGTTTCCAGGCGGTCGATCGCGGAGGCGTCGCCGTACACGACCACCTCCACGCTGCCGTCGACGAGATTCCGCGCATGACCGGTGAGTTCCAGCGCGATCGCCTGCTCGCGCGCCGACGCGCGAAAAAACACGCCTTGCACCTTTCCCCCGACGACGAACCGCGCGGCTTTCATGTCACGCCCCCTTGGCGATGGCCTCGTTGAGTTTTTCCGCCGTGACCGGGCCCACGAAACGCTGGGCGACATGGCCGTCCGGCGCGATCAGGTAGGTGGTGGGCAAGCCCTTGGGCGAATCGAAATCCTTCGGTGGCGCGGTGACGTCGACCTGAGCGATGGGATACACGACGGGATGCTTGCGCAGGAAGGCGACGATATCGCCGGCCTCGGTGTCCTCGAACGCGAGACCGATCGCGGAGACGTCCTTGCGGCTCTTCACGAAGTTGGAAATGTCCGGCATTTCCTTGATGCACGGCACGCACCAGGTGGCCCAGTAATTGACCACCACCCACTTGCCGCGCTGCGCGGCGAGATCGAACGCCTTGCCATCGAGCGTGGTGACCTTGAGTTCGGGTTTGGCCGCCGTGGCGGCGATCGCCGGCGTGACGATGGCGAGGGCCGCGATGGCGAACAGGCGGGGGAT
>NZ_JBPGXU010000203.1:0-760 GCF_056755675.1 Luteibacter sp. KNZ12-1A
AGATGTGTATAAGAGACAGGGACAGGCGATGCCGATGAGCAACTGCGCGCCCAGCAGCCACCAGAGCGTGCTGCGTGCCGCCGCGGAAAGGGCGGGGAATAAACGACACGCCGCATAGACCACGCCGGCGAGCAACAAGGCCTGCACCGAGGCGAACGCCAGGCGCGAAAGCAGGATATCCAGGAAGGCATCCATGTCAGCGCCCCTTGCGCCGCGACTGCAGCGTACCGACCAGGGCTTCGAGTTCCGCCAGTTCGGCATCGCTGACTTGCCCGCGCTCGGACATCCAGGCGACGAAGGGCGACACCGAACCCTGCAAGGTTCTTTCGACGAAACGGCCGACGGCACCGGTCATCACTTCGCCCGCGCCATTGGTCGCGCTGTAGCGAAAGCTGTTGTCGACCTTGCGGCGGGTGAGGTAACCCTTCGCCCTGAGCCGTTCCATCATGGTCAGGACGGTGGAACGCGCGAGGCCTCGCGCCTCGCCGAAGCCCGCGCAGACCTCGGCCACGGAACTCTTCGGTGCTTCCTCGATGTACTGCAGGAGGGCGAGCTCCTGGTCACCGATGGTCTTCTTGCTCATGCCGCCGCTCCTGACTACAGATGTAGGCAGCGTGCGCCTGACGACAGTTGTAGTCAAGCATGACTTGCGGCAGGGGTGATGTGCGGCAGGGCTGATGCGATGTGGTGCGGAGGGGGCGATGAAGAGGTGTTGTGGGAGCCGACCTTGTCGGCGATGGGTGCTCGCAGTGACCTGGCC
>NZ_JBPGXU010000204.1:0-741 GCF_056755675.1 Luteibacter sp. KNZ12-1A
GTGGTGGTGGCTTCGGAGGCGGCGGCTTCGGCGGTGGCGGTGGTGGCGGCTTCAGCGGAGGCGGCGGCAGTTTCGGTGGCGGCGGCGCATCGGGGAGTTGGTGATGGACATGCAACGTATCGCGGCCAACCTGTTCGGGGCGTGGTTCCAGATCGGGCGGCACTTCCCGCCGGCGACGCTCGACGCCATCGCAAAGACGGTGGCCGCCGGCGAGGACAGGCACCGTGGTGAATTGCGCGTGGCGATCGAATCGCGCCTGCCGTTCTCGTCGGTCGCCGCGGGCGTCACCGCGCGCGATCGCGCGGCGATGCTGTTCTCCCATCTGCGCGTCTGGGACACCGACGACAACTGCGGCGTGCTTCTCTACGTGCTGCTCGCCGAACACCGCATCGAGATCGTCGCCGACCGCGGCATCGCGAAAGTGGTGGCGCCGGCCGAGTGGGAAGCGATCGCCACGCACATGCGCAACGAATTCATCCAGGGACGTTTCCGCGAAGGCTTGCAAACCGGTGTGTCGGAGGCGGGTGAGTTGCTGGCACGGCATTTCCCCGGCGACGGCAAGCCACGCGAAAACCAGCTGCCGGACCGCCCCCTGGTTCTCTGACACCGCCTGGGAAGGCATGACTGTGAGCCGGCCTTGTGGCCTGGTGGGAACCAGTCTTGTGCCCTGGTGGGAGCCGACCTTGTCGGCGATCCCGCGGCAGCCTGTCTCTTATACACATCTGACGCTGCCGACGAGCG
>NZ_JBPGXU010000205.1:0-612 GCF_056755675.1 Luteibacter sp. KNZ12-1A
GGGGGCGTTTGCGGTGCGGCACGGTGGGTCAATCTAAACCCCCATTGGGGGAGCCGACCTTGTCGGCGATCCCGCGACAGCGGGCCAGATTGAGGCAAGCACCCATCGCCGACAGGGTCGGCTCCCACAGGCGTCCCTTCCCGAGCGACGGTGCAACCGGAGCGACGAGGGTGGCGGCCGACGGCTCTGCCCCCACACCACCCCAACCGCGAAGCCGAGCCGGTGAAGCTCCAAAAAAAACGCCGCGTCACTGCGCGGCGTCGGTTTCCTCGATAAGGTTTACGCGTTCGCGTAATTCCTTGCCGGGTTTGAAATGGGGTACGTGCTTGCCCGGCAGAGCTACCGCTTCACCGGTCTTCGGGTTACGCCCCATGCGCGGCGGGCGGAAATGCAATGCAAAGCTGCCGAAGCCGCGGATCTCTATGCGTTCACCCGTGGACAAGGCGTGGCTCATCTGCTCAAGCACACTCTTGACGGCAAGTTCCACGTCGCCGTAGGCAAGGTGGGTCTGGCGCCGCGCCAGCGCCTCGATCAGTTCCGACTTTGTCATGGGTCCCCTGGTGGTTCTCGAAGCTGACGCAAATCTGTCAAACCTGTCTCTTATACACATCT
>NZ_JBPGXU010000206.1:0-585 GCF_056755675.1 Luteibacter sp. KNZ12-1A
TCGCTCCTCGGTTCCACAAGTCGCGACGAGGGTGGCGGCCGACGGCTCTTCCGAGCACTGAGGTGTCGTGCGGCAAAAGCCAACGCCCGCGACCGGGGTGGCGCCCGGCAGCTCCCCCGCCACGCACAAGCCCAATGCGAGGGCGAAGCCGAGCCGTGCATGCAACCGGGCCCGCTGCCGCGGGATCGCCGACAGGGTCGGCTCCCACCACCATCGCCAACACCGATTTTTGCCGAAAATTCATGGCGGAATACCCCTGGATTGCCGCTTTTGCGCACTTCGGGAAGCGGTCTGGGCGTCTCATGAGTACGGGTGTGACGAGGGTCACAGTCGATGTTCGGCTCCCATATGGCAGGGGGCGCTACCCAGGGCGCATGCGCCCAAGGAGTGATCATGAGCGAGCAGAAATTCACGAAGATCCTTACCCGAACCTTGCTGGCAAGCTGCATCCTCGCCGCCTCGGTCTCGATCACGGCTTGTAGCGGCCACGGGTCCACCCGGTCGGGCGGAGGCGGGGGCGGCACGGTGAATCCGGGCGGTGCTGGCACGGACGGCGGCGGTGGCGGTACCGGGGGAGGTACTGAC
>NZ_JBPGXU010000207.1:0-578 GCF_056755675.1 Luteibacter sp. KNZ12-1A
GCGCCCCGTCGCGCCCGTCGCGCCGGGCGGGGTTTCCGACTCGCCTTCCATGGCTCGGCGGAAACGGCCGGCCGTCCAGGCCGGCCCCCTGACGGGCCTTTTCGCCCGTCGCTCCTCGGTTCCACACGTCGCGCCGAGGGTGGCGGCCGACGGCTCTCCCAAGCACTGAGGGGTTGTGTGGCACAAGAACGCCCGCGACTCGGGTGGACGCCCTCTCCGTGTGAAACACCCTCACGCGGGCGGGAAGCGGGCTCGCCCGCGAGGCCTCAATCTCTCCGGTGCGAAGGAGGCCGCGATGATCGGGCGAGGCTTGTCACCGCTGGCTCGGTTGCGATGCACAGCCTCATTCGCTCGAAATTAGGGTGGCGAATCGCGGGCCAGCCCGCTTCCCACCGGGTGCGGCACGCGACACGCGGCGAGCGGTGCTCTTCCCACCAATCAACCCCAGGGTCGAGAGAGCTGCCGGGCGCCACCCTCGGCGCGACATTAGGAGCCGAGGAGGGGCGGGCGGAGAAGGCCCGTAGGGGATCGGCCAGGACGGCCGATCGTTTCCGCTGAGCCAGGAGGGCGAATCGGAA
>NZ_JBPGXU010000208.1:0-494 GCF_056755675.1 Luteibacter sp. KNZ12-1A
GCCCGCAGGAGCGCCTGACCGATGCCGCGGCGGGCAAACTGCGGGTGGACGTGCAGGTGGTGGATGAAGTGGGTAGGTTCCCAAACGGAAATGAAACCCACGGGCCGGCCGCCGTCGAGCGCGACCAGCTGCCATTCACCAGCGGTCTGGTTGTCGAAGTCGCTTAGTGCCAACGACGAGGACAGTTCCCAGCTGAATGTCACCGACCGAGACCGCAGAAAGAGCTCACGGAGGGCTGGCAAGTCTCCGGGGACGGCGGGGCGAATAATCATGACTTGGTCTGCTCTGCGTTTCGAATTGACGGCATCACCCATCCGCTCGATGGGGGCGATGACAGATATGGCCAAGCGTACGCGACTGAAGAAATGCTTTCATCTACGCCGTGTTCTCGGCTCCCCACGTGCACAGCGGGGCGGCCCTGATACTTGGCGCCTCAAGGCTGCCGGGTTTGCTTCTACCTCGCTGCTGCAAAATCAGTATTCGCAAGGGCAATC
>NZ_JBPGXU010000209.1:0-490 GCF_056755675.1 Luteibacter sp. KNZ12-1A
TTGGGCTCGGCGTACGCCCGCGGGTATTGCCGGGACAGATACGACCTGGCGCGCGTGATGACGGTGTCGATGTCCGTGTCGGGTTTCACCGATACCGTGAAGTAACCGATGTTGGCACCCGGCAGGGGAGGATTCAGGCCAAGTACGATGCGCGGCCCCCATCGGCAACGTATCCGATGCTGCTTTCGATCTCGGGATTGGCTTTCTTGTCTGCCAGCCACACGCTTATCCGCCGTACGGTATCCAGGGTCTGGCGCGCATCCGTGCCGGTTTGTAAGGTCAACGGAATCTGGAACTGCAGTCGGTCGGATTTGGGCAGGAAGTCGTAAGGAAGACGCGAAAGCGTCCAGCTGGCGACGCCCAGGCAGAGGACCATGACGCCCAGATAGAGCGCCTTGTGCGCAAGCACCCAGCCGATCACGCACCGATAGGCTCGATAGAACCGCGACTCGTGCGGGCTATCCACCTGCTCGTCCACGTGCACACGGGC
>NZ_JBPGXU010000210.1:0-427 GCF_056755675.1 Luteibacter sp. KNZ12-1A
GTCAGCGCAGCCGTCAGCGTGGTCTTGCCGTGATCGACGTGACCGATGGTGCCGACGTTGACGTGCGGCTTCTTACGTTCGAACTTACCCTTTGCCATGAGCGCTAAACTCCGCTGGAGCCAATGAGATAGTAAAAAAGGAACCGCCGCGGACGACGAAGATGGTGCTCATGACTGGAATCGAACCAGCGACCTCTTCCTTACCAAGGAAGTGCTCTACCGACTGAGCTACATGAGCACGTGACGCAGCACGCGTGAGAACAATGGAGCGGGAGACGGGAATCGAACCCGCACAATCAGCTTGGAAGGCTGAAGTTCTACCATTGAACTACTCCCGCACTACGCGGAACTCGTCTGGTGGAGGAAGGTGGATTCGAACCACCGAAGGCGTAAGCCAGCAGATTTACAGCTGTCTCTTATACACATCT
>NZ_JBPGXU010000211.1:0-455 GCF_056755675.1 Luteibacter sp. KNZ12-1A
CAGAGTAACCGGTATCGCCGACAGGGTCGGCTCCCACCAAAGCGCGGGAGACTGGCCAGGGTGCGGCTGACTGGTGGGAGCCGACTTGTCGGCGACGCTCTTGCCCTGGTGGGAGCCGACTTGTCGGCGATGCGGCGAAGCCGCCTCCTACATTCTTGCGGTTTCATGCCAGACTCACTCCGGAACATCGGAAGTGGTCAGGGGAGCAAGGGCATGTATCTGGTCTGGGCTATCGTCGGGGCGGTCATCGGCGCCTTCGTGGGGGAAGGCGTCGCCGGTGGCGTGGCCGGATTCGCCATCGGTTTCCTCTGGGGCCGCACCTCGCAACTGCGCCGCGACCTCGACCACGCCCGCGCGCAACTCGACCGCCTTGCCCCCGGCACCGACCCGGCACGGGTAGCGGATACGCCAGACGCTACCGCGGCCGCGGCCGCGGCCAACGCCACGCCACGCGC
>NZ_JBPGXU010000212.1:0-407 GCF_056755675.1 Luteibacter sp. KNZ12-1A
AGATGTGTATAAGAGACAGCGGTCACCCTGGGCAGCGCCGTGGGCACGGACAAGAAGGTCGCCAAGGCGAAGACCGCTTTCGCCCCGACCGACAAGACCATCTACGCCTCGGTCGCCACCGAGGGCAGCACCGCCGGCGCCACGCTCAACGCGAAGTGGACCTACCAGGACGGCGACACCACCACGACCGTCAGCGACATCAGCCAGTCGATCAGCACCGATGGCCCGGCGGTCACCACGTTCAAGATCCAGAATCCGAACGAATGGCCGGAAGGCAAGTACAAGGTCACCGTCTCACTCAACGGCCAGGCCGTGGGCAACGAGGCGTTCGAGGTCAAGAAGAAGTAAGCCTTCATACCGTGCGAACGAAAAGGGCGCGCCCGCGGTCGCGCCCGTTTGGGTTGTGG
>NZ_JBPGXU010000213.1:0-401 GCF_056755675.1 Luteibacter sp. KNZ12-1A
CTTCTCCGCCCGCCCGTCCTCGGCTCCTAATGTCGCGCCGAGGGTGGCGCCCGGCAGCTCTCTCGACCCTGGGGTGGATGGGTGGGAAGAGCACCGCTCGCCACATGTCGCGTGCCGCTCTCCGTGTTGCCTACCGCACCCGGGTGGGAAGCGGGCTGGTCCGCGAGTCCTCAATCTCCCCGATGGCGAAGGAGGCCTTGCGATGATTGGGCGAGCCTTGTCACTGCTCGCCAGGTTGCGATGCACGGCCTCATTCGCTCGAAACAGGGTGGCGCATCGCGGGCCAGCCCGCTTCCTACCCGCGTGAGGGTGTTTCACACGGAGAGGGCATCCACCCGAGTCGCGGGCGTTGCTTGTGCCACGCAACACCTCAGTGCCTGGGCTGTCTCTTATACACATCT
>NZ_JBPGXU010000214.1:0-432 GCF_056755675.1 Luteibacter sp. KNZ12-1A
GGGCCGGGGGGGGGGGGGGGGGGGGTCTGGGGGGGTGTTGGGGGGGGGGGTGGGTGGTTACAAGAGTACGGGTGTGGGGGCCGGGGCGCCGGCATAGCCGGCTCCCACAAGGGCTGCGGAGTGGGAGGGTGGGACCTGCCCTGCCGGGCTTTGCCCGGATCGCCGGCGTAGCCGGCTCCCACAAAATCGCCGACAGGGTCGGCTCCCACCAAGGCTCGATCCACGAAGCTCGGCTCGACTCTTGTGGGATCGGCTCGACCCGCCGGGCTCGGCTCGGCCCTTGTGGGAGCCGGCTGGGCCGGCGATCCCGCGGCAGCGGGGCCCCCCCCCCCCGCGCGCCCGCCCGGGAACGACCCACAAAGGGGAAACAATTTGCCGGGGGGCCCCCCACCGGCGGGGGGGGTGAAGGTACGTATCGCGGGGGGGGGGGGC
>NZ_JBPGXU010000215.1:0-422 GCF_056755675.1 Luteibacter sp. KNZ12-1A
ACGGGCCTTCTCCGCCCGCCCGTCCTCGGCTCCTAATGTCGCGCCGAGGGTGGCGCCCGGCAGCTCTCTCGACCCTGCGGTGGGCTGGTGGGAAAGAGCGACGCTCACCGCGTGTCGCTCGCCGCACCCGGGTGGGAAGCGGGCTGGCCCGCGATTCGCCACCCTAATTTCGAGCGAATGAGGCAATGCATCGCAGTCGAGCGAGCGGTGACAAGCCTCGCCCGATCAGTGCAAGGCCTCCTTCGCCACCGGAGAGATTGAGGCCTCGCGCGCTAGCCCGCTTCCCACCCGGGTGAGGGCTCACACGGAACGGCTTGTCCCCTGATCGCCGGCGTTGCTTTTGTCGCACAACACCTCAGTGTTCGGAAGAGCCGTCGGCCGCCACCCTCGTCGCGACTTGTGGAACCGAGGAGCGACGGGCG
>NZ_JBPGXU010000216.1:0-416 GCF_056755675.1 Luteibacter sp. KNZ12-1A
CCTCGGTTCCACACGTCGCGACGAGGGTGGCGGCCGACGGCTCTCCCAGGCACTGAGGTGTTGTGCGACAAAAGCAAAGCAACGTCGCCTACTTGGGGGATGCCGTCCCTGGGTGGATGCCGTCTTCGGGTGAAACGCCCTCACGCGGGTGGGAAGCGGGCTGGCCCGCGAGTCCTCGATCTCTCCGCTGGCGAAGGAGGCCTTGCGATGATTGGGTGAGGCTTGTCACCGCTCGCCAGGTTGCGATGTATGGCCTCATTCGCTCGAAATGGGGTGGCGAATCGCGGGCCAGCCCGCTTCCCACTCGGGTGCGGCACGCGACACGTGGCGGGCGGTGCTTTTCCCACCAACCCGCCTCCGTGTCCAGAGAGCTGCCGGGCGCCACCCTCGGCGCGACATTAGGAGCCGAGGACGGG
>NZ_JBPGXU010000217.1:0-362 GCF_056755675.1 Luteibacter sp. KNZ12-1A
GTGCGGGAGCGGAGCGACAGATCGCGAACGTGGCCGGCGGCAGCGCCGATACCGATGCCGTGAACGTTCGCCAGTTGCGCGCGGTGGCCGACTTCGCCGGCAGCATCGGCGCATCCGCCGTGCAGTATGACGACGTCTCCCACACGAGTGTCACGCTCAACGCGGGCGGCGCCGCCAGGTCGATCACCTGGCGGCGGGCAGCGTCGCGCAAGGCAGCGCCCAGGCGATCAACGGCGGGCAGTTGTGGGACTGGACCCAGAACGCCTCGAACGTCTACAGCAATCTCGCTTTGTACACGCGCATCCAGGCCTTGCAGGGCGGGGGTACGAACGGCGGCAGCATCGGCCTGAGCGTGAACAACT
>NZ_JBPGXU010000218.1:0-361 GCF_056755675.1 Luteibacter sp. KNZ12-1A
CGTTGACCACGACGCTGGGCGGTGCCGTGACGACCATCGGCAACGGTGCGACCGCGGCGGTCAATTCGGGCGGTGCGCTGTCCGGTGTCACCGGGGCTGTCAGCACGGTCGTCAATGGCGTCGCCGGCGTGACGGGTACCGGCACGACCAGCGGCGGAAGCACCGGTGGCACGGCTGGGCTTGGTGGCGTCGTCGGTGGCGTGACCAACACCGTGGGCGGTGTCGTCGGCGGCCTCGTCGGCGGTCTGACGGGTGGTGCCATCGGAGGCACGGCCGATGCCGATAACGGCGGCGCCTTGAAGGGCCTGTTCGGCAAGCGCCGCTAAGGCGGCAGAGCGGCGGCGGGGGGGGGGGGCGGGGG
>NZ_JBPGXU010000219.1:0-346 GCF_056755675.1 Luteibacter sp. KNZ12-1A
CACCGCCAAGATCGTTCACCGCGCCACCCACCTGGACCACGACATTGCCGAGGCTGTCCGTGGTCGTACCGATGGGATCGGAGGTGTTGCCGATCTGACCGAGGCCATCGCTGATCCCGTCGCCCAACGTGGTCACGGCGCCACCGAGACCATCGACAGCGCCGCCGAGACCGTCGGCGAGGCCACTCGTGCCACCCAGGATGGTGGTCGAGGGCAACTGCGTGCCGACACCCGACACCGCACCGCCAATAGCGGAAATGATGTTGCCGGCGCCCGTCGCGATCGTCCCCACGGCGTTACTGGGCGGTGGCGTACCAGTGCCGCCACCTCCACCACCGCCGTCACC
>NZ_JBPGXU010000220.1:0-311 GCF_056755675.1 Luteibacter sp. KNZ12-1A
CGCTAAGTCCTCGTCCGGCCTACGCCTCCCTGCGGAATCGCTCCCAGGGTGACGCCCGACGACTCCCCTCCGTTCGTGACGCGGGGTGTCATGAAGAGCAGAGGAATTGCGGCGAACGCGACAGGTTTTCGCAAGCACCCATCGCCGCTGAAGCGGCTCCCACAAGGGTCGTTCGCAGGGAGGGCTGTACACGCACGAAAAACCGTGCGATCAGGCACCCTCGCGCTGCTCGCAACAACCCACCGCGTCGTTCGGAGGTGGGCCCGCGGGTGGCGGGGTGGGAGCGCGTACGCAGGGGGGGGGGGGGCGGG
>NZ_JBPGXU010000221.1:0-233 GCF_056755675.1 Luteibacter sp. KNZ12-1A
AGATGTGTATAAGAGACAGTCTCTGGACCCTACGGTGGGCTGGTGGGAAAGAGCGACGCTCGCCACATGCCACATGCCGCACCCGGGTGGGAAGCGGGCTGGTCCGCGAGTCCTCAATCTCTCCAGTGACGAAGGAGGCCTTGCACTGATCGGGCGAGGCGTGTCACCGCTCGCTCGGTAGCGATGCACGGCCTCGTTCGCTCGAAATTAGGGGCTGTCTCTTATACACATCT
>NZ_JBPGXU010000222.1:0-293 GCF_056755675.1 Luteibacter sp. KNZ12-1A
GAGCACGCCCGAAGCCACCGGCGTCGCCACGCCGAAGCGCGTCTCGTCACCGCGATCGCCGTGCACGTGATCGCGCGTGAGGAGCCGCAGGCGTCCTTCTTCGTAGCAGTACGCCCGGCTGTCGCCCACCCAGCCACACAACACCATGTCGCGGGTGTGCACGAGTACCACCACCGTCGAGGCGATCGCATCGACACGGCGTTCGCGCGCGACCGAACGCAACGTCCGGTTCACACGCTGGAGTTCGTCCTCGATCGCATCGATGAAATCGGTGACGTCGTCGATTCGCGGCA
>NZ_JBPGXU010000223.1:0-288 GCF_056755675.1 Luteibacter sp. KNZ12-1A
TGTGTATAAGAGACAGGCCATGGAAGGCGAGTCGGAAACGGCCGGCCATCCAGGCCGGCCCCCTGACGGGCCTTTTCGCCCGTCGCTCCTCGGTTCCACACGTCGCGACGAGGGTGGCGGCCGACGGCTCTTCCGAACACTGAGGTGGCGTGTGGCACAAGCAACGCCCGCGGCCCGGGGTGATGCTGTCCCCGGGTGGATGCCGTCTCCGTGTGAAACCCCCTCACGCGGGTGGGAAGCGGGCTGGCCCGCGAGGCCTCAATCCTTCCGCTGGCGAAGGAGACTTCT
>NZ_JBPGXU010000224.1:0-279 GCF_056755675.1 Luteibacter sp. KNZ12-1A
GCGCTGCTGCTCGGGCGACTGTTGCCGCCACTTGTCCATCAGCTGGCGGCGTTGTTCCGGCGGGAGGTTGCGGAAGCGCTCGAAGGCGTCGTGCAACTTCGCACGCTGCTCGGGCGTGAGGTCCTGGAACTTCTGCCGGTTCCTGCGCGCTTCGGCACGCTCCTCGGGTGTCATGTGTTGCCACCGCTCGATGCGTTCGCGGATTTCCGCACGGCGTTCCGGCGGCAGGCCGCGCCAGCGCTGCGCCTTGTCGAGCATCCTCGACTGGCGTTGGGGAGG
>NZ_JBPGXU010000225.1:0-262 GCF_056755675.1 Luteibacter sp. KNZ12-1A
GCTGAGCTTCTAAAGAGCATCGGAAAGGAGTTCTGCTCAAGGACGAACGAACGGCGGGCGCAAGCCCGCCGTTTTTTTGCCTTTGGGAAAGGAAAACTCCCATGGCAGCTACCCTTGATGGCAGCCGGCCTTGATGATAGCCACCCTTTGTGGGAACCGACCTTTGTGGCAGCCGACCTCTGTGGGAGCCCCCCATTTGGGCGATTGGTGGTTTAGGCAAACAGGCCCCCCGCCCCCGGGAAACCCCCAAACTAGGCGGCCC
>NZ_JBPGXU010000226.1:0-248 GCF_056755675.1 Luteibacter sp. KNZ12-1A
CCCGCCGGCGCTGTATGTGATCTTCGCCTGCCTGGCGGCGCGCTGGACGGCGCGCAAGGCGCGGCGGAAGGAGCGGAAGAGGGAACGGCGCGCCCTGCGCGCCGCCGGTACCTGAATCGCCGACAGGCTCGGCTCCCACCGAGCCGAAGAATCGCCGACAGGTTCGGCTCCCACCGGGGTCGTCGGCTCTCACCCTGGTGGGCTTGGTGGGAGCCGACCCTGTCGGCGATGGGTGCTCGCCCGAGACC
>NZ_JBPGXU010000227.1:0-240 GCF_056755675.1 Luteibacter sp. KNZ12-1A
TACCTTTATCGCGACTGGCTGCCGAACAGTGGCGAGGAAGCACGGGATTTTCCGATCTACTGCCAGCGTCATTTCTCACTGCCCCCGCATGCGCCGGTGCCCGAGATGGTCTGTGATCTCTACCTTCCGCTGAAATAGGTCGTCAATGCCTACCAGGCACACCGGTTGCTGCGCCACATTGCGCGCCGTATCGAACGCATCCGGCGCTTCTACCGCTGGATAGGACACACATCGCAGGGG
>NZ_JBPGXU010000228.1:0-238 GCF_056755675.1 Luteibacter sp. KNZ12-1A
GGCCAGGGATGGCCGGCCGTTTTCGCTGAGCCAGGAGGGCGAATCGAAAACCCCGCCCGGCGCGACGGGCGCGACGGGGCGTCAGCCAAAGAACACGGCCGCGCAGCGGCTTCCCTTCCCGAGCGACGGTGTAACCGGAGCGACGAGGGTGGCGGCCGACGGCTCTGCCCCGCCCCCCCCACCCCGAGGGCGCAGCCGCGCCGGAGACGAAGCCGGTCTGCCGCTACCGCTGCCCCGC
>NZ_JBPGXU010000229.1:0-237 GCF_056755675.1 Luteibacter sp. KNZ12-1A
TTTGCACGCTGACCCTAAAGCCAGCGCAGTCGTGAAGAAAGCACCTGCCGCTGATATCTCGATGAAAGCTTTTGATAGCGCTCAGGAAATGCGGTTCCGCGCGACGGTCAGCTGCCCGTAGCGGGAGCTATCGTCGGCAAGCTCATCCGAGACCTGCTTCTCCCATTCGAAACCCAGCACAGCGCCCTTGCCCATCTCCTGGAAGATGTTGTCGGTGATGACGGCTGAACCTGCGCC
>NZ_JBPGXU010000230.1:0-235 GCF_056755675.1 Luteibacter sp. KNZ12-1A
GTCCATCCTGCTGTCCAGCATGTGAGATGCAGCCGAATGTCGCAGCCAGTGCGCGGACGCTTCGCGTATGTGCGCCGCGAGTTCGACGCACTCACCGCCCCTGGCTCCCGTCCAGTCGGCGGTGTGCCGGATAACTTCCTTGATCGCGTTGTGCACGGTCTTGCGATTGACGCCTTCGCCTGATGTATGGCCCGCACGTCTACTAAACGGCAGGAGCAGGGGAGTGAAGTCGTGG
>NZ_JBPGXU010000231.1:0-229 GCF_056755675.1 Luteibacter sp. KNZ12-1A
GCGGACGACGGGGATGTCGCCCGCCGCCAGCACGTGGTCCGCCAGGCCCGCCTGGCCCAGCGTGAACACCGGGTCGTGCTCCAGCAGCCACAACTCGTCGACGGTATCGTCGGTGCGGTTGTCGGTGAAGGCGCTCATGGCCTTCCAGGTGGACTCGTAGGGCACGCGCCCCAGCCGGCGGACGTTGAGCGGGAGGGTCATGGGAGGGAGGTCGGAGGGGATTCGGGGG